>DASTFY010000365.1:0-3886 GCA_035719525.1 Acidimicrobiales bacterium | reverse complement strand
GTATCTCGGCGCAGGATTGGGCGTGACGGCCTTGAAACTGAGCGCGGCGCAGGTGCTCGGGCTCCCGCTGCCGCCATCGCCGTGGGACGATGCCGCGCAATCGCTGCGTAATGGCGATGTCGACGGCGCAGCGGTGCGGATGTGCCGGGCCTACGGCCTGGGCGGAGCGGAGGCCGACGCCCTCCTGGCCTGGTGGCGCGCTGGGCTCCGTCCGAGGCGATCAACGACAACCGCGACCTGATGGTTGCCTGCCGTCCGCGGGACCGGCGAGACTCGGGGGATGGATACCGTGATCGATACCGTTTCCGACGCTCTCAGCGACGCCAGCGAGCTCATGCTCGACGCCTCGTTCGGAGACGACAACGGGTCGTCCGGCGGAGGCCTGCGCAAAGCCGTCCTCGGGCTGTTGCTCATTGGCGCCGTGATCGGCATCGTGCTGTGGCGCCGGTCCCAGTCCGGGGAGGCCGAGGAGGCCGTTGAGGCCACGGCCGGGGGCTCCTGACCCCCGGCGCCGCGCGTGGCCCAACACGAGATCGACCCCGACGGCCAGCCCTACGAGCCGGCCAAGCTGCCGCGCAAGGCGGCCGTCGATGGCCCGGCGTTCTTCGCCATCGACCTCCGCGCCGGCGTGGTGACGGCCGTCGAGGCGTTCCCCGAGGCCCGCAAGCCCGCCTGGAAGATCGAGGTGGACTTCGGCCCCGTGGTGGGCCGGCTCCGCTGCTCCGCCCAGATCACCAACTACACAGCGGAGGAGCTGCTCGGCCGCACGGTCGTGGGAGCCATCAACCTGGGTGTCCGCCGAATCGCCGGGTTCATGAGCGAGTTCCTGGTGCTCGGGGCCCTCGATCCCGACGGCACGGTCCGGCTCCTGGAGCTGCCAGAAGGCGTTCGGCCCGGCTCGGTCGTGGCGTGAGTACTAGGCCGGTGGGCCGGGCGACACCGCGCCGGGGCCGCCGGTCAGGACCTCGACCCCGTCGTCCGTGACGAGCACGGTGTGCTCGAACTGCGCGGAGCGCTTGCCGTCGGCCGTCACCGCGGTCCAGTCGTCGTCCCACATCACGTGGCGCCACGTGCCCATGCTGATCATCGGCTCGATCGTGAAGGTCATCCCGGGCCGCATGACTGTGCGGGCCTTGGGCTCGTAGTAGTGGTGGATCTGCAGGTCGGAGTGGAACTGCTCGCCGATGCCGTGGCCGATGAAGGCGCGTACCACGCCGTACCGATGGCGCCGAGCGTGGTCCTCGATGGCTCGGCCGATCTCGTTGATCGGGCGTCCCGGCACCACGGCCTGGATCCCCCGCCACATGCACTCCTCGGTCACGCGCACCAGCCGGCGGCTCTCCTCGTCCACCTCGCCGACGAAGAACGTGGCGTTCGTGTCACCGTGGACGCCGTCGAGGTACACGGTGACGTCGAGGTTCACGATGTCGCCGTCGTGCAGCGCCCGAGCGTCGGGGATGCCGTGGCAGATGACCTCGTTGACCGACGTGCACACGCTCTTGGGGAAGCCGTTGTAGTTGAGCGGGCTCGGATAGGCCCCCCGTTCGATCGTCAGCTCATGGACGAAGACGTCGATCTCGTCGGTCGTGACCCCCGGCGCCACCTGCTCGCCGGCTTGGCGCAGCACGTCGGCGGCGAGCGCGCCCGCCCGGCGCATCCGGTCGATCAGCTCGGGTGATTTCACCAGCGGCTCGTTCCACCGCGTCGGGGTGCCGCTGTCGGCATACGGAGGGCGGCCGATGCCGGGCGGGACGGGCCGCATCGGGCTGACCTCATGGGCCAGGATGCGGCCTTCGAGCGGCTTGTGGCAGCGCTTGTACTTCCGACCGCTCCCGCACCAGCACAAGTCGTTCGAGTGCAGGGCCATCGTCGGCGTCGCCATACCTGCAGGCTAGTGCCGCGACCGCCGCCGTTGCCTCGGGGCGGCCACCACTCGGGGTGGTGGGCGGATCTTCACGGAGCGTGGCGCGCTTGGCCGCACTTCCCCCGATTCTGCCCAGTTCGGCCGCGTCGGCGCCGCATCCGGTGAACCTGGCTCTACCGTCCCTCACGCAACGTGGCGGTCGGCGGACCAACCTTGGAGCCACGTTTCCGATCTGGCGCTCCTCGTTCACATGCTGATCGAGGAGCGTCGGTCGGTGGATACGGGCTCATCTGAACTCGCCCGACCTCGGCGGAAAGGACCTTCGTCATGACCCACCCGCGCTTGCGCATCCCCTCGGCGGCGACACCCCCGGCGATGCGGCCATGACGGCGGTGCTGGAGCCGGCGACGCCGGCGCGAAGGATGGCCCCCGACGGGACGGCCTCGGCCCGGGCCCGCTCCGGACGCACCCCCGGGCTGCGGTCGACGCCCGCACAGCAGCGCCGCATCCCCTGGATCGCTCTCGGGTTGCTGCTGGTCTTCGGGGCCGGCCTGGCGTTCGCGGCGTGGTCGCGCTCGGCCTCGAGCCGTGTCCCGGTGCTGGTGGCGGCGGCCGACGTCGCCGCCGGCGAGACCGTCCAGCCGGAGGCGCTGGCCACGGCGGAGGTCAACGTCGGCGCAGGAGTGCGTACCATCCCTGCCTCCGAGCGGGGCCGCCTCACCGGCCAGGTGGCACGCGGGCCGATTCCGGCCGGCACCCTGATCACTCCCGAGATGCTCACCGACGGGAGCGCCGTCCCCGCCGGACAGGCCGTGGTGGGAGCGGTCCTGGCCCCTGGCGCCTACCCGACGGCTTCCTTGCGCGCCGGGGACGCCGTGCTGCTGATGGAGGCCTCGTCGGCCGCGGACCAGGTGGAGGGCGCTCGCGAACTCGGGTCCGCTCAGGTCTGGGCGGTCAGCTCGCCGGAAGGCCCGGGCGCCTCGGGCTTGTTCGTGTCGCTGCTGGTCCCGGTCGACCAGGCGGCGGCGGCATCCAACGCCGCGTCGCGCCAGCAGCTCCGACTGGTGCTCGTGGGCGGTGGATCGTGATCTGGGCCGTCACAGGCGGAAAGGGAGCCCCGGGCGCCACGACGCTGACGGCGGTGCTGGCGCGGCTGTGGCCGGCCGGCGGTTCCGACCGGCTCATCATCGAGGCCGACCCCGAGGGCGGTGTGCTGGCCGCCCGATGGCACGACGCAGCCGGCTTGACCCACGAGCCGGGACTGCTGTCCCTTGCCGCGGGTCGCGGCGGTCCAGTCGAGGAGCGCCTGCGGCGGCACGCCCAGGTGGTCACCGAGGGCGTGGCGCTGGTCGCCGGACCGTCCGGCCCGGCTCAGGCCGAAGCGTGCCTGCGCGCGCTCGGCGAGGCCGCCGCGGACGCCGTGGCCGATGCATCCGTGGCGTGCTTCGTGGACTGCGGACGGCTGCATCCGACCAGCCCGGCACTCCCTTGGGCTCGCCTGGCCGTGGGCACGTTGTTCGTGATGCGCCCCCGGCTGGACGAGGTGTCGGCCCTGCGCCCGGTGGCCGACCGACTCCGGGACGCCGGGGTCGCCGCGCTCGGGTTGGTGTGCGTCGGCCATCGGCCCTTCCATCCCCTCGAGGTGGCCGAGCACGCCGGCCTCCCGCTGCGCGGTGTGGTCGCCGAAGATCCGACGGCGGCCGCGTCGATCTTCTCCGGTGGGCTCGATGGCCGAGGGCTGGCGCGCACCCGCCTCGCCCGCTCGGTGGCGGACCTGGCCCGATCGCTGGCGGGTCCCACGCCGGTGCGGGATGACGCCCTCGCCGACGAGGCAGGCGCGCGGGGAACCGCGGCCGGAGCGCTGACGTGACGACCGATCTCAGCCGGCGGGTGGTCGAGGAGGTCACGGGCGAACTGTCGAGATGGTCCCACGAGTGCGAGCGCCAGGGTGTGCGGTCCGACCCGGGTCAGGAACGCGCCGAGGTCGAACGCCTCATCCCGGGGGCGCTCGAGCGGCTGGGG
>DASTFY010000364.1:0-4232 GCA_035719525.1 Acidimicrobiales bacterium | reverse complement strand
GTCGAGCGCGTTGCTCACCCGATCAGTACACCCCACACATGCCGTCGATGGAGATCTCCTCGATGAGGAGTTCGTCCTCGATCAAGCTGTCGTCGTCGTCGATCTCGACGCTGTCGTCACTGGGCTCCAGCTTCTGCTCCATGGCCGCGCAGCGTACCCGTCAGCGCGCGGCCGGATCAGGCCGAGAACACCCCGGATCCGGCCAGGATCTGGCGGGCGAGCTGCTCGTCGCCCTCGACCGCTGCGTGCACCTCGTGCGGCGCGATGCGTTGGGCCGCGAGCCGGCAATAATCCACGACGTCGACCACGACGATCGCCTCTGGTCGTCCGGCCGTCTCACCCAGCCCGAGCGCCTGGTCCCAGGTGCCTCCGCCCGGACCGGTCAGGACGATGCGTGCCGTCCGGCCGGAGGCGTCCATCCCACCGATGGCCATGCCGAACGCGACGCTGGGGACGGCGATGCGGCTCATGCGACGCAGGCGACCGGGATCGGGGGCGACGAGCGGCCGGCCGGTCGCCCGGCGGATGTCCTCGTCGTGGGTCCAGATCTCGAACACCCGGGTGATCAGGACGGTCGACAACGACGTCTCCAGGAAGTGGAACCGGATCGACCGGCGGCTCTCGGATCGGTCGACGCTGGACAGATGGGTGGTGATCGCCGTGGTGAGCTCCCGCCACCGGCTCAGCACCTCCGCCGCCGGGCGGTCGGACCACGAAGCCACGAAGACCCTCGTCATCTCCAGATGCTCGGATTCCAGCGACTCGTCGATATCGCAGGTCCATAGCCCGAGCTGCCGGCCGAAGTACTCCTCGATGGCGACCAGGTGGGTGACCAGCCCCTTCACGGACCACCCCTCGATCGTCGGCGCCGACCACTCCGCCGCGGTGAGCTCATCCAGGAGCTGACCGAGGACCTCGATGGTGCGTCCGTACGCCTCGCTGGCCGATAGGTCGGCTACCTCCGGCAGGACGCTTCCGACGGGCCGATTGGCCAACGCCACGCTGAGCACGCGCCCGCGCAGGTCCTCGGGGGGGACCTCGGCCGGCAGCCGGGTCAGCTCCACGACGTCACCCCCTCGGCCCGCAGCGTCGTCGAGAGCTTCGTGAGCGCCAAGCGCAGCCGCGACTTGGCCGTGCCCTCGGGCAGCCCGAGCGCCGCCGCCACCTCTCGGAACGTCAGTCCACCGAAGTAGGCGAGCACGACGGCCTCTCGCTGCTCCAACGGCAGGGTCTCTACGGCGGCCCGTACCCGGGCCGCCGTATCGTGCGCCGACGCCCGGACCGACGCGTCTGCCGCTGTGTCGGCGCTCGACGACGCCGACCCGGTGGCCGCATCCTGAGCGGTGCGGATCTCCCGGTCGCGCCGGCGTGATTCGCTGCGCACCCAATCGACCGCGCGGCGATGGGTGATGGCGCCGAGGAAGGCGCGCAGCGCTCCCTTGGTGGCGTCGAAGCGATCCGCTCGCTCCCAGAGCTGCATGAACACCTCTTGTGTGATCTCCTCGGCTGCGGCGGTTGAGCCCGTGACCCGGCGGGCCAGGCCGTAGACGAGACCGCCGTACCGGTCATAGGCGTGCCCGAGGGCACTGTCGTCACCGGCGAGCATGCGGGCCACGAGCGCGCCGTCGACGTCAGGCGTCCGGGCGGCCTGGCTCGGCATGCACCAAACCGTACCGGTCATCGTCAGCCCCTTCGGCGCCGCACCGCGCACGGATCACGGGTAACGTCGCCGCCGCCATCACCGAGCACAGGGGGCTTGCCATGAAGACGAATGCCGCCATCCTCTGGGAAGTCGGAGCCGACTGGAGCGTCGAGGAGATCGAGCTCGATCCGCCTGGTCCGGACGAGGTACTGGTGAAGATGGCCGCGTCCGGCATGTGCCACTCCGACGAGCACCTGGTCACCGGCGACCTGCCCTTCGAGCTGCCGATGATCGGCGGGCACGAGGGGGCCGGTGTGGTGCAGGAGGTGGGTGAAGGGGTGAGCTGGCTCAAGGCCGGCGATCACGTGGTCTTTGGGTTCATCCCGTCCTGTGGTCGGTGCCCGAGCTGCTCGACGGGACACCAGAACCTCTGCGACCTCGGCGCCCTCATGGGCGCTGGGCTCCAGGTCGCCGACCAGACCTCGCGCCACCACGCCCAAGGCCAGGACCTCAAGCTCATGTGCCTGCTGGGCACGTTCAGCCACCACACGGTGGTCAACGAGGCCAGCTGCATCAAGATCGAGGAGGACATCCCGCTCGACCGGGCCTGCCTCCTCGGCTGTGGGGTGGTGACCGGATGGGGCTCCTCGGTGTACGCCGCCGACGTCCAGCCGGGCGACACCGTGGTCATCGCCGGCGTCGGGGGCATCGGCGCCAACGCCATCCAGGGCGCCAAGCTGGCCGGAGCGAAGCGGATCTTCGCCGTCGACCCCCTGGAGAACAAGCGGGAGAAGGCCATGGAGTTCGGGGCCACGCACACCGCGGCCTCGCTGGAGGAGGCCCTGCCACTGGTGCAGGAGGCGACGTGGGGCACGATGGCCAACAAGGTCATCATGACCATGGGGGTGGGCAGTGGTGAGCTGATGCTGCAGGCGCTCGCCCTCGCGTCCAAGCGCGGGCGGGTCGTCGTCACCAACATCCACCCCGCGATGGAGATGAGCGCGAGCATGAGCCTGCTCGATCTGACACTGATGGAGAAGCAGGTGGTCGGCTCGCTGTTCGGCTCGGGCAACCCGCGTGCGGACATCCCCAAGCTGCTCGGCCTCTACCGGGAGGGCCAGCTCGACCTCGACGGTCTGGTGACCAAGACCTACCCGCTGGACGGCGTCAACGAGGGCTACGAGGACATGCGGGCAGGAAAGAACATCCGCGGCGTCCTCGTCTACGAGTAGCGCCCTCGAAGGAGGATGACCGCGCGCTCGCTCCTCGACCGTCTGGCCGATCACGTCGTCGGTCGTCGGCGCGAGCTGGAGCTGGTGGTGGCCGCACTGGCTGCCGGCCGGCACATCCTCCTCGAGGGCCCGCCGGGGACGGGGAAGTCGACACTGTTGCGCGCCGTCGCCGATGAGCTCGGCATCGGCTTCGAGTTCGTCGAGGGCAATGCCGAGCTGACTCCGGCCCGCCTGGTCGGCCACTTCGACCCGGCGCGGGTGATGACCGACGGCTACTCGCCCGAGGTGTTCGTCGACGGGCCGTTGGTCTCGGCGCTGCACGACGGATCGCTGTTGTACGTCGAGGAGATCAACCGCATCCCGGAGGAGACGCTCAACGTCCTCATCACGGTGATGAGCGAGGCCGAGCTGCACATCCCCCGGCTGGGCCGGGTCGTCGCCGCGCCCGGTTTCAGGCTGGTGGCGGCCATGAACCCCTTCGACGCCGTGGGCACGGCGCGGATCTCGAGCGCGGTGTACGACCGCACGTGCCGGCTGCTGGTCGACTACCAGAGCGCCGACGAGGAGGCGGCGATCGTCGGGCGCGCGGCCCCAGCGGTCCCTTCGGTCGACGCGGCGTGGACCGGCAAGATGGTCGAGCTGGTCCGCCGGACGAGGACGCATCCAGAGGTCCGCATCGGGTCGTCGGTGCGGGGTGCCATCGACGCTGCCGCGGTTGCGGCCAGCCTCGCCGACCTGCGCGGCCTGCCGCCGTCCAACCCCAGCGTGGGGTTGGACGCCACCTTGATCGCGCTGTCGGGCCGGGTCCGGTTGCGCGAGGGCGCGACGCGAACCTCCGAGGAGATCATCACGGAGCTGTGGGAGGAGGTGTTCGGCCATCGAACCGACGGCACAGGCCCGGGAAAAGCTGGCGCCCCGACTGGGGCCACCGGCTCCCGCTCGTGAGGGAAGGTGCGGCGGCCGATCAGGCGGTGGCCGAGTCGGCCCGGCGTACCTCTTCGCGACGGGAGCTCGCGCGCCACGAACACTTCGACCGGGTCTCGCCCGAGGTCGGCCAGCTCGACGAGGAGGCGTTCCAACGCCTCATGGACGCCGACCCGGATGCGGCGCTGGCCCTGTTGGCCGACCTGACGCGCGCCACTGATCCCCGGCTGCGCGAGCTGGCCCGCCGCCTGGCCGGGCGGATCATCGTCGATGTCAGCCGGCGAGGCCAGGCGCGACACCGGGGGGTCGGCAAGATCCTGACCCAGCCGTTCCGACCTGACGGCGGGGACCTGGACCTGGATGCCAGCCTCGATGCGCTGGCTGAGGCCAAGGCCTCCAGGGGCGCCCCGGACACGGAGCAGCTCCGTGTCCGG
>DASTFY010000363.1:0-4977 GCA_035719525.1 Acidimicrobiales bacterium | reverse complement strand
GCTGAAGGCGCCGGCGCCGCCGACCGAACGGCCCCCGACCGCCGCGATCCGGGACGGCTCGCGGCTGACCGGAGCGCTCGCGCTGGAGCTGTTCGACGCGCAGCTGCAAAGCCGGCACCTGGACCTGGCGGCGCGCTGGCTGCGGAGCCGGGGCCAGGGCTACTACACCATCAGCTCGGCCGGTCACGAGGCCAACGCGGCGGTAGCAGCAGCGCTGCGGCCGAGCGATCCGGCCCTCTTGCACTATCGCGCAGGAGGGTTCTACGTCCGCCGGGCCATGCAGGTGCCGGGCCACGACCCGCGCCGGGACGTACTGCTCGGCCTGGTCGCGGCCACCGAGGAGCCGATGGCCGGCGGCCGCCACAAGGTCTTCGGCCACCCCGACCTGGCGGTGATCCCGCAGACCTCGACGATCGCCTCCCACCTGCCGCGGGCCGTCGGCGTGGCGTTCAGCATCGATCGGGCGCGCCGGCTCGGTGTCCCTTCGGCCTGGCCCGACGACGCCATCGCGGTGTGCAGCTTCGGCGACGCATCGGCGAACCACTCGACCGCGACCGGGGCGATCAACACCGCGTGCCGCATCGCACACCAGCACCTTCCCCTCCCTCTCCTGTTCGTGTGCGAAGACAACGGCCTCGGCATCAGCGTGCGCACCCCGGCGGGCTGGATCCGATCCGCGTACGGGCACCGGCCCCATCTACGCTGGTTCGAGGCGGATGGATTCGACCCCGTGGCGGCATCGGAGGTGGCGGCCGACGCCGCCGCCTGGGTACGGACCGAGCGGGCACCGGCATTCCTGCACCTGCGCACCGTCCGGTTCATGGCCCACGCCGGGACCGACGTGGAGGCGGCGTACCGTTCGCCGGTCGAGATCCGGGGAGACTTCGCGCGCGACCCGATCCTCGGCACGGCCCGGACTCTTACGGAATCCGGTGTGGCGACACCTGTCGCGCTGGTCCACCACTACGAGCGCATCCGCGCCGAGGTGCTGGCACTGGCCGAAGAGTGTGCGACCCGCCCCCAGCTGACCACGGCCGAGGCGGTGATGGCACCGCTGGCCCCCCGTCACCCCGACAAGGTCGTTGACGAAGCAACCACTCCGGCCGTGCCCTCACGACGGGAGCCGATGTTCGGCGGGGCACTGCCAGAGGACGAGGGACCGCTCACGCTCGCGCAGGCGATCAACCGGACGTTGCTCGACCTGCTCGCCCGCTACCCGGAGCTGCTGGTGTTCGGTGAGGACGTGGCCGCCAAGGGCGGCGTCTACGGCGTCACGAGAGGGTTGCTCAAGCGGGCCAGCGCGGCACGCGTCTTCGACACGGTGCTCGACGAGCAGTCGATCCTGGGCCTGGCGCTCGGTGCCGGCCTGACCGGCCTGCTCCCGGTGCCGGAGATCCAGTACCTGGCCTACCTCCACAACGCCGAGGACCAGCTACGGGGCGAGGCCGCCACCCTCCAGTTCTTCTCCCAGGGCCAGTACCGCAATCCCCTCGTCGTGCGCATCGCCGGGTACGGCTACCAGAAGGGCTTCGGCGGGCACTTCCACAATGACGACGCCGTTGGCGTTCTCCGCGACATCCCCGGCCTCGTGATCGCGTCGCCGGCCCGGCCCGAGGATGCGGCGGCCATGCTGCGGACCTGCGTGGCTGCGGCCGCCATCGACGGCAGCGTCTGCGTCTTCCTCGAACCGATCGCGCTGTACCACACCGCCGACCTCCACGAACCGGGCGACGGGGCGTGGCTCGGCACCTACGAGCCCCCGCCCCGTTGGCGCGAAACCCATGTGGCCGTGGGTTCGGCTCGCACCCACGGTGGCGGCCGGGACCTGACCATCGTCACCAGCGGCAACGGGCTCTACCTGAGCCTTCGGGTGGCCCGTCGGCTGGCGGGCCGGGGCGTCGAGACGCGGGTGGTCGACCTGCGTTGGCTGGCACCCCTGCCGACGGAGGACATCCTGCGCGAGGCCGAAGCGACCGGACGGATGCTGGTGGTGGACGAGACCCGCCGCACTGGCGGCCTCAGCGAAGGCGTGCTGGCGGGGCTGGTCGACGCCGGGTATGCCGGCCGCATGGCCCGCGTCGCCAGCAAGGACTCCGTCATCCCGCTCGGCGATGCGGCGCAGCTCGTACTGGTCTCGGAGGAGGAGATCGAGCACGCCGCGCTGGCCCTCGTCGGTCTGGAAGCGGGGTAGTAGAAAAGACCCGTGCCCGCCGTCGTCATCTACGAGAGCCTGACCGGCAAGACGCGACGGGCCGCCGAGATCATCGGCGACGAGCTCAGCCGGCGGGGGGTCCAGAGCACGGTGTGCGACATCACGGCGGTGGATCTCCAGGCGCTCAGTGCCGCCGACCTGGTGGTGGTCGGGTCGTGGACCGACGGCCTGATCTTCTTCGGGCAGCGGCCCGGTCGCGGCGGTCGCATCAAGGACAAGCTGCCCGCCATGCGGGGCAAGCGGGCCGTGACGTTCGTGACCTTCGCGCTCGAGCCGCGGCGGGCCCTCGACAAGCTGAGCGACATCGTGCGCGCCACCGGAGCCGATGTCATCGGCGGCATGGCCATCCGCCGCGACGATCTCGAGGGCGGCGCGAAGGAATTGGTCGATCGGATGCTCGACGCCGCCGCCGACGCGGGGTGACAACGCCAGCAGACCTCAGACCCCGGCCGCGATGTCCGTGCGGACGTGGCGCCCTGGCCAGGTGATCGCGCTCACGGCGCGATAGGCCGTCACCCGGGCATCCGCCACCGTCGGGCCGAGGCCGGTGACGGCGAGCACCCGGCCTCCGGCGGTGACGAGCCGGCCGCGCTCGTCCTCGGCCACACCGGCGCAGAAGACGTGTGCGCCTGGCACCGCGGCCGCCTCCTCCATGCCGTCGATGACGTCGCCGTGGCGCGGCGCCACGGGATAACCCTCGCTCGCACACACCACGGCTACCGCGGCGGCGTCAGAGAAGGTCGGTTGCACCCGCAACGAACCCGACGCGCAGGCAGTGAGGACCGCGGCGACGTCTCCTGTCCATCGAGGCAGAACCACCTGCGCCTCCGGGTCGCCGAAGCGGACGTTGTACTCGAGCAACTTGGGCCCTTCCGGCGTCAGCATCAGCCCGGCGTAGAGCACGCCGCGATAGTCGATGCCCCGGCGCCGCAACTCGTACAAGGTGGGAGCAACCAGGCGCTCGGTCAGGTGTTCTCCTTCGGCGGCGTCAACCGCCGCGAACGGCGAGTAGGCGCCCATGCCGCCCGTGTTCGGACCGGCATCGCCGTCGTCGGCCCGCTTGAAGTCCTGAGCGGAGGGGAGCGGGACAGCACGGGCCCCGTCGCAGAGGCACAGGAGCGACACCTCCGGTCCGCTCATGCCTTCCTCGATGACCACCCTGCGGCCGGCGTCGCCGAACCCGGCGCCGCTCAGCTTGGCCCGCACGTCGTCTTCGGCCTCGGTGAGAGATTCCGTCACCAGGACCCCCTTGCCCGCCGCGAGGCCGTCGGTCTTCACGACGTACAGCCCCGGCAGCGTGCACAGGAAGGCCAGCGCGGCATCGACCTCGCCCGAATCGAACGCGCGGTGGGCGGCGGTCGGCACACCGGCGGCGGCCGCCACCTCCTTCATCCAGGCCTTGGAGCCCTCCAGCCGGGCGCCATCGGCCCCCGGACCAAAGACCGTCGCTCCCCGGGCTCGCAGGCGATCGGCCAGACCATCCACCAGCGGAGCCTCGGGGCCGACGACGTAGAGGTCGGCCTCGAGGTCTTCCGGCGGAGCCGGCACCGATGCATCGATACCGGCGTTGCCCGGCGTCACCACCACCTCCGCCGTGCGCGCCAGCGCGACGGCAAGCGCGTGCTCGCGACCTCCCGCGCCAACCACGCAGATCCTCATGGTCAGTGCAGCTGCACGTATTGGTCTCGGGCGGGCCCGGTACCCACGTAGGTCACGGGCACGCCGACCTGGCGTTCCAGCTCGCTCAGGTAGTCACGGGCCTTGGCCGGGAGGTCGGCCACCTCGTGCCCATGGGACAGGTCCGCCTCCCAGCCGGGCAGCTCCTCGTACACCGGGGTGACGTCGTGGAGCACGCTCTGGTGGTAGGGCATGGAGGTGAGCGTCTCGCCCTCGTGCTCGTAGGCCACGCAGATCTTGACGACGGCGAGCGGATCGAGGATGTCGAGCTTGGTGATCGCCACCTCGGACAGCGAGTTCAGGCGCACGGCCTGCCGCAGCATGACGGCATCGAACCAGCCCGTACGACGGCGCCGGCCGGTGTTGGTCCCGAACTCGCGACCGCGCTCGACGAGCAGATCGCCGACCCCATCGAACAGCTCGGTCGGGAACGGCCCGGCTCCGACTCTGGTGCAGTAGGCCTTCGCGATCCCGATGACCCGGCTGATGTGGCGAGGACCGATGCCCGAACCGGTGCAGGCGCCTCCCGCAGTGGGGCTGGACGACGTCACATACGGGTAGGTGCCGTGGTCGAGGTCCAGGAACGTCGCCTGGGCACCCTCCAACAGGACGTGCTGGCCGGCTTCGAGGGCCTCGTGCACCAGGTCGACGGTGTCGGCGATGTACGGCGCGACGCGTGGCGCCAACTCGCCGAGGTACCGCTCGGCGATCTCGTTCGCATCCAGGGGCAGCCGGTTGAAGACGCGGGCGAAGACCGCGTTGCGGTCCTTCAGGACCTGGTCCAGCTTCTGGCGGAAGATCTTCGGATCGAGCAGGTCCTGCACGCGCAGGCCGACTCGCAGCGCCTTGTCGGCGTAGCTCGGCCCGATTCCTCGGCGCGTGGTGCCGAGCTTGTTGCGGCCGAGCCGCCGCTCGGTCAGGAAATCCATCTCCTGGTGGTAGGGAAGGATCAGGTGGGCGTTGCCGCTCACCCGCAGGCGGCTGCAGTCGATGCCCGTGGCGGTCAAGGAGTCGATCTCGGCCAGCAGCACGCCGGGGTCGACGACCACGCCGTTGCCGATCACCGGCACCACGTGGTCGTAGAGGAT
>DASTFY010000362.1:0-11281 GCA_035719525.1 Acidimicrobiales bacterium | reverse complement strand
CCTCCCAGCGCGAGGTCGAGCCCGAGGTCGTCCGCCGCCACCGGGAAGACCGGGCTCAGGAGCGCTTCACCCGTCGTCGCCGCCAGATAGGCCAGGCACACGAGGGCGAACGCGGCCCAATGCGCCTTCGACGGGTCGGGGGCGGGCGTGGTGGAGTGCGGGGCGGGCGGGTCCGACTGGAGGCGGGCCGCCCCCGGGTCGGAGGCTGCTTCCACGATCTCGCGTACTGTATACAATCGCCCTGAATGGTGCACCTGGACGACGACACGCTGCTGGCGCTGCTCGACCTCCCGTCGGTCACAACCTGCGTGGACGACGCCTTCCGGGCGTGGGGCTCGGGGCAGGCGGCGACGACCCAGCGGGTGCGGGCCACCGTCGAGAATGGCGCCGAGAGCGGCATGGCCTCCGCCATGGCCGCCGTCGTCCCGCCGTTCTGCGGAGGCAAGGTCTACGCCACGAAGGACGGCGTGTTCAGCTTCATCAACGTGCTGTTCGACATCGACGGCCGGCTGCTGTGCACCCTCGACGGCGACGCCCTGACCCGCCTGCGCACGCCTGCCGCCAGTGCCCTCGCGATCCGCCATCTCGCGGCCGACGGCGTCGAGGTGGCGGCCCTCGTCGGTGCCGGGCGCCAGGCGTGGTACCACCTGGAGATGTTGCGTGACGAGCTGCCGACGCTGGCCTCGGTGCGAGTGCACGCGAGGAGGCCGGAAGCGGCGGCCGCTCTCGTCCACCGAGCGCAGGAGGCTGGCATCCCGGCGTTCCTCGCCCCGACCGCGGCGGCGGCGGTCGACGGGGCGGAGGTGGTCGTCACCGCCACGCCGGCGACGGCTCCGCTGTTCCCGGCCTCGGTGGTCGGCGATCGTGCGCTGCTGTGCGCCGTCGGATCCACGAAGGCCGGGCGATGCGAGATCGGTCCCGAGGTCATCGAGCGCTGCGTCGCCGTCGTGGCCGACGACGTCGTCGGGTCGATGTCCGAATGCGGTGATCTCATCCAGGCCGCCCGGCAGGGCCGGTTCGACTGGGTCCGGGCCATCGAGCTGAACGCCGTCGTCGCCGGTCGCGTCGCCGTCACCCGAGCAGGCAATGGCCCCGTCCTCTTCGAGACGCAGGGCGTGGCCCTGCAAGACGTGGCCGCCGCCGGTCTCGGTTGGCGGCGCCACCAGGAGCAGCACGCCCGACACGAGCAGGAGGAGCACGCGTGATCACCACCAACCGCCTGTCCATGGAGGAGGCCGAGATCGCCGTCGATGCCGCGCTGGCCAAGGCAGCCGAGCTCGGCGTGGGCTCGGTCGTGTGCGTCTGCGACGCTGCCGGGTTCCCGATCGTCATCAAACGCCCGGACAACGGGAAGGTGACGAGCGTCGACATCGCCATCAACAAGGCGTTCACGGCGGCTTGCCACAAGCGCCCGACCCATACCTACACGAACGCCCAGCCCAACCAAGAGGCGTTCGGGATCATGAACATGCACGGCGGCCGCTTCGCCATCTTCGTGGGCGGCTGGCCGATCGAGATCGACGGCCAGGTGGTCGGCGGCATCGGCGTCTCCGGTGGCCACACCAAGGAGGACATCGCCTGCTGCCAGGCTGGCATCGAGGCCGTACTGGCCCACCTGGGCGGCACGGCCGACTTCTCCAAGTGGGACAACTGGCAGCCGCCGTCGTGAGCGGGGCCGCGCCGGCCGGATCGGCATGACGGTCCAGGTTCTCAACCGGATTGGCGGCGAGCAGCGGCCGGCGGCCGACGGAGCCTGCTTCGAGCGCCGCAACCCTGCGGACACCGGCCAGGTGGTATCGCTGGCGCCGGAGTCCGGCCGGGCCGACGTGCACGCCGCGGTCGACGCCGGGCTCGAGGCCGGCCGGGCCTGGCGTGACACCGCACCCTCGACACGCGCCGACATCCTCAGCACGGCCGGCCGCGTCCTGGCTGGTCAGGCCGCGGAGCTCGCGGCCGAGCTGGTGGCCGAAGAGGGCAAGCTGCTGTCCGACGCGCGGATGGAGGCCGGTCGTTCGGCGAAGAACCTCGAGCTGTACGCCGGCGAGGCCCTGCGCCTGACCGGCACCACGTTCCCGTCGGACGACGACACGTTGGTGTGGAGCACCCGTGATCCGGTCGGCGTGGTCGGCGTCATCACACCGTGGAACTTCCCGCTCAACATGCCCAGCCGGAAGATCGGCCCGGCGCTGGCCGCCGGCAACACCGTCGTCTTCAAGCCGTCACCGATGACGCCGCTGATGGGAGAACGGTTGGCGGACGCGCTGACCGAGGCCGGGCTGCCCGCCGGAGTGCTCAACGTGGTGCACGGCAGCGCCGCCGGCGCGCTGGTGGTGGCCGACGAGCGGGTCCGAGCGGTGACGTTCACGGGATCACTGGCCACCGGGCGCAAGATCCACGCCGCGATGGGGCTGGGCCGGCGCGTGCAGCTCGAGCTCGGGGGCAAGAACCCCGTCGTCGTGCTGGCCGACGCCGACCTCGACGGGGCGGCGGCGGTCGTCGTCCGTTCGTCGTTCAACCTGTCCGGGCAGGCCTGCACCGGCGCCGGCCGCATCCTCGTGGCGGACGAGGTGCACGACGGTCTCGTCGAGCGGGTAGAGGCGCTGGCGGCGGGCTACGTGCTCGGTCCGGGCGATCGCGATGGGGTCACGATGGGACCGCTGGTCGATGAGAACGCGCTGGCCGCCATGGAGCGGGCCGTCACCCAAGCCGTGGCCGACGGCGCGCAGGTGGTGTGTGGCGGGCAGCGGGCCATCGAGGATGACCTCGCGCTCGGGTGCTACTTCCCGCCCACCATCCTGATCGACGTGGAGCCCGGGACGGCGCTGAGCTGCGACGAGGTGTTCGGCCCGGTCATCGGGTTCGAGCGGGTGTCCGATCTCGACCATGCCATCGCCTCGGCCAACGCCGTGGAATACGGGCTGGCGGCCGCCATCTGCACCCGCAGCATGGTCGCCGCGCAGCGGTTCTGCGGCGAAGTCGAGGCCGGGATGGTCCGCGTCAACCGCCCGACGGTGGGTGCCGCCATCAACGCGCCCTTCGGCGGGGTCAAGTTGTCCGGGACCGGCGTCCACAAGGAACAACTCGGCCCGACCGTGATGGACTTCTACACCCAGAGCCGGACCATCTGGCTGGGTACCTGACGTGGACCTGGAGCTGGTCGACCGGCGGGCACTGGTGCTGGCCTCGTCGGCCGGCCTGGGGCGTGCCGTGGCCGCCGGGCTGATCGGCGAGGGAGCGCGCGTCGTCATCGCGGCGCGCGACGGGCAACGAGCGGAGGCCACTGCCGCCGCGCTCGGCGCGGCAGGGCACTGCGTCGGCGACCTGGCCGAGCCGGGGACGGCGAGTCGCATCGTGGCCTGCGCCGTCGAGCTTCTGGGCGGTCTGGACATCTGCGTTGTCAACACCGGGGGCGGGAAGCCAGGCGGCATCCTCGACACCGAGGGGTTCGACGACGCCGCCTACCAGTCGATGCTGCGGTCTGCCCTGGAGGTCTCCCGCGCCGCCGCTCCCCACCTCCAGGCCAGCGGCGAGGGCGCGCTCGTCTACCTGACGGCCCGCTCCGTGGCCGAGGCGACGCCGGAGTTGGCACTGTCCTCGGTGTTCCGCAGCGGCGTCACGGCGATGGCCCGATCGCTCGCCCACGAGCTGGCTCCCGCCGTGCGGGTCAATGTGATCGTCACCGGCCAGTTCGACACCGGCGGCCTGGCCCGCTTCGAGCAGGCCCGAGCCGCGCACGAAGGGCGCGACCCGGTCGAGGTCCGCAGCGAGCACGTCGCCGGCATCCCTCTCGGACGGGTGGGCCGGGCCGACGAACTGGCCGACGTCGTCGTGTTCCTGTGCAGCCGCCGGGCCTCGTTCGTCACCGGGTCCGTCGTCCGGGTCGATGGAGGCGCCATCAGAGGCTTCTGACGGGCTCAGGCGGAGAGGTAGGCGGCGCGGGCGTTGGCGATGTGGGCACAGGCCCGCTCGAAGGCCCGCTGTTCGTCGCGGTTGGCGATGGCCTGGACGATCTCGTCGTGCTCCGACCACGACGTCCTCGATCGCTGGGCGATGCGGCGCGAATAGACCCAGGCGATCACGGGCGACAGCCGGCCCAGCATCTCGGCCAGGATCAGGTTCCCGGCCGCCTCGACCAGCACCTCGTGGAACCGGCTGTTGAGTGCTGGAAGCGCCTCCACGCGGCCGGCCTTGGCCTCGTCCAAACCCTGCCGTACGTACGCCCGCATGCGCTCCAGTTGTTCCTCGCTCCGGCGTGCGGCGGCCAGCCGGGCGACGAGACCCTCGAGGCTCTCCCGCACCTCGAACAGTTGGAAGGCCCGCTCGGCCGACACCATCGCCACCCGAGCCCCCCGGCGGGGCATGATCTCGACGAAGCCGTCCAGCGTCAGCGACTGCAGGGCCTCCCGGACCGGATTGCGGGACACGTCGAGCTCGGCTGCCAGCTCCTCCTCCGGCAGGCGGTCGCCCGGCAGGTAGCACCCCTCGAGGATCGCCGTGCGGATGGCCTCCTTCACCGCCATGCGCAGCGGCTGGTGCGAAAGTCCGAGCGGTATGCGGGGCAGCTCGCGTGGCTGCTGGACCAGGGTCAGCGATTGGCCGTCGCCGGCCGCGGCGGCGATGAACCGACCCTCCTTCGCCATCGGCCGTCCTCCCTCCCCGTTGACCAGCGCTCCTTGTCCATTGTATACAGTATGGATCAGCGGTCAGTCGACCGCTGTCCACCACACCAGACCTAGGGGGAGTCAAGTGGCCAAGCGATTCCGGCTGGGCGCCGCGGCGCTGACCATCGGCCTGCTCGCCGCGGCATGCGGCAGCGATGGCGACGGCGGCGGGTCGACCGAGGAGACCACGGGCGGCACGGCAGCAGCGGTCGAGGGTGGCGCGATCACCATCGCCCTCGGTTCCGAGCCGACCAGTCTCGACCCGCACCTCGTCGACGACGGCGGCGAGCGCGCCATCAACGACAACATCTACGAGACCCTGCTCACCAGGGATGCCGAGGGCACGCTGCAGCCCGGTCTGGCCACCGAGCTGCCGACGCAGGTGGACGACACGACCTGGGAGTTCAAGCTCCGTGAGGGCGTTACTTTCCACGACGGCACACCGTTCAACGCCGACTCGGTCGTCGCGACGGTGAACCGCATGGTCAAGCTCGTGGCCGACGCCAAGACGGACAACGACGGCTTCTTCGGCTCGCTGACCGGAGCCGAGAAGGTGGATGACACGACCGTTCGTATCATGACCGCGGAGCCCGACGGCGTCCTGCCCGCCCGCATGTACTGGCTGAAGATCATCCCGGCGTCGGCCGAGGAGTCGCCCGATCTCTCCGACGCACCGAACGGCACCGGCCCCTACGTCTTCGACAGCTACAGCAAGGGCTCCCAGCTCAAGCTCACGGCCAACCCGGACTACTGGGACGAGGCGCCTGCCATCAGCGATGTGACCTACGAATTCGTGTCCGAGGCCGGCACCCGCCTGGCCGGTCTGAAGTCCGGCAAGTACAACCTGATCACCAACCTGGCGCCCCAGGACGTCGAGCAGGCGCCGGCAGCGGCTCAGGTCCAGGGCCAGGAGCATCCCATCCTGATCCTCGACGCCGATGACGGCATCACGGCCGATCCCGACGTCCGCAAGGCCCTCAACCTCGCGGTCGACAAGGATGCGATCGCGGAGACCGTCTTCGGCGGCTACGCCGTCGTCGACAAGGGCCAGCTGCTCAGCCCGTCCATTCTCGGGTTCAACGAGTCGATGGAGCCTTACGGCTACGACCCGGACCAGGCCAAGCAGATCCTGGAGGACAAGGGTCTGGCCGGGCAGACGATCCAGCTCGTCGGCGAGTCGGGCCGCTGGCTCAACGACCGTGAGCTGCTCGAGGCCATCGCCGGCTTCTGGACCGACGCCGGGCTCCAGGTCGACCTGCAGATCCTCGAGTTCGGGGAGTACCTCGACGTCCTGTTCGACCGGGAGAACCGGGCCGACGTCATCTACGTCTCCAGCTCCAACGACATCCTGGACGCCGACCGCCAGCTCTCCACCTACTACCAGGCCGGAGGCATCGGTTCGTCCAACAGCGACCAGGAGTTGTCGGACCTGATCGACCAGGGCCGCTCCGAGCTCGAATCCGATGCTCGTGAGAAGACGTACAACGACGCCGTGCAGCTCGCCTACGACAACGCCTACTTCGTATGGCTGGTCAACAACGAGGACCTCTACGGTTTGTCGGAGAACATGAGCTGGACGCCGCGGGTGGACGCCAAGCTGTTGGTCAAGGAGATGTCGGTGACCGGCTAGCACGGTCGCGAGGAGGATCCGAGGCCGAGCAGCGGCAGAAGGGCTGAGCGTGGGTCGCTACATCCTGAAGAGGCTCCTGCAGGGGGTCGTCGTCGTCATCGGGGTGACGGTGTTCGTGTTCGTCGTCACCCGCCTGGTAGGCGATCCCGTCAAGTTCATGCTGCCGCTGTCGGCCACGGAGGAGGAGCGCGCCGCCCGCCGGTCCGAGCTCGGCCTGGACGATCCGATCCCCCAGCAGTTCGGTCGATTCGTGGGCGACATCGGCCGGCTCGACTTCGGTGAGTCGACCTACGTACGGGGCGAGCACTCCCTGGAGGTGGTGTTGGACTTCCTGCCCCGGACGCTGCAGCTGGTGGCCTTCGGGATGGTCATCGCACTGATCTTCTCGCTGCCGTTGGGGATCTTCGCCTCCCGGCACCCGGGAAGCTGGGTCGATCGGACGTTGACCACGCTCAGCCTCGTGGGCCTCTCGATGCCCCAGTTCTTCCTCGGGTACATCCTGCTCATCGTGTTCACGGTGAAGCTCACGTGGTTCGAGATCGGGCCGGGGCCCTGGTACACGAACCTGGTACTGCCGGCGGTCTGCCTCGCCCTCCCGGCTATCGGCCGGCTGTCGATGGTCGTGCGTTCGGCCATGATCGACGAGCTCAACTCGCAGTACGCCAAGGTCGCCAAGGCCAAGGGCCTCCCGCAGAGGCGGGTCGTGGGCGTCCACGCCCTCCGAAACGCGGGCATCCCCTTCGTCACCCTCTTCGGATGGGAGGTCATCCGCGCCCTCGCCGGCTACACCGTCGTGGTGGAGACGGTGTTCAACTGGAACGGCATCGGCTTCCTCGCCGTCACCGCCATCAAGAACAACGACTTCTTCCTCACGCAGACCATCGTCATCGTCGTCGCCGTGCTCGTCGTGATCGTCAGCATCCTGATCGACATCTCCTACAAGGTCATCGATCCCCGGGTGAAGCTCGGATGAGCACCGTCCACGGCACCGACGAGTGGACCGCCCAGGAGTCCGACGCGCTCGCCGCCACCGAGTACGAGGAGTCCATCACCGGCCGGCCCTACGAGCTGCAGGGAGCGCAGCGGGGGCTGCTCGGCGACCTGGTCCACGACAAGCTGGGCTTGGCGAGTGCCATCTTCCTCGTGGTGCTCGCGACCTCGGCGCTGCTGGCTCCGTGGATCGCCCCGTACGAGCCGAACGACGGCAACTTGAGCAGCGCATTGCTGTCGCCCGTGTGGCACGGCGGGACGTGGGCTCACCCCATAGGCACCGACTGGCAGGGCTACGACGTGTTCTCCCGGCTGCTCTACGGCGCGCGGACCTCCCTGTTCATCGGTATCGCCGTTGTCGCGGTGGCGGGCACGTTCGGCGTGATGATCGGTCTGATCGCCGGCTACAAAGGAGGCCGGACCGACCGGGTGCTGATGGGCTGGGTGGACGTCCAGGTGTCGTTCCCCGGGCTGCTGCTGGCCATGCTCCTGATCGCGCTGGTGGGTGGCAGCGTGTACACCGTCACGATCATCCTGGCCATCAACGGCTGGATGGTCTACGGCCGCATGACGAGGGGCATCGTGCTCTCCGTGCGGGAGCGGCCCTTCGTCGAGGCGGCCGAGCTCGTCGGTTGCTCGTCTCGGCGGGTCATCCTCAGGCACATCCTGCCCAACCTCGTGTCGCCGCTGGCCACCTTGGCCGTGCTGGAGTTCGCCCGCATCATCCTGGCCGAGGCGGCGCTGTCGTTCCTCGGCCTGGGCATCCAATACCCGGGCGTGTCCTGGGGCCTCGACATCGCCCGCGCCGGCGAGCACGAGCTGTTCGGCAACCAGTGGCTCATCGTCTACCCCGGCGTGCTCCTCAGCCTCACGGTGCTCAGCGTCAACTTGCTGTCGAGCTGGCTGCGGGTGGCGCTCGACCCGCAGGAGCGGGAGAAGCGCTTCGCCGCCACTGCTACAGGCGGCAGCAACGCGGCCGCGGCTGGTGTCTGAGGTGGAGCCCGTGGCCGCTGCTCCCGAGGTCCTGCTCGAGGTCGACCACCTGAGCGTCCAGTTCTTCACCCGCCGAGGGCGGGTGCAAGCGGTGCGCGATGTGTCGTTCTCGATCGCCAGAGGAGAGACGCTGGGGTTGGTCGGGGAGTCGGGCTCGGGCAAGAGCGTCACCGCGCAGGCCCTGCTCGGGCTGATCGAGCTGCCGGGCCGGATCACCGAGGGCGACGTGCGCTGGAAGGGCCAATCGCTCGTCCACGATGCCGAACCGACGCTGCGGCGTGTGCGCGGCCACGAGATCGCCATGATCTTCCAGGACCCGATGACCTCGCTCAACCCGCTCTTCACCGTGGGCGCGCAGATCGCCGAGGTGCTGCGCCAGCACATGGGGATGTCGAAGAGGGCCGCGCGGGCCCGGGCCGTCGAGCTGCTCGATCTGGTGGGGATCGCCAGCCCGGCGCAGCGGGCGAAGCAGCATCCACACGAGATGTCGGGTGGGATGCGCCAGCGCGTCCTCATCGCCATGGCGCTGGCCTGCGAACCGCAGCTCCTGATCGCCGACGAGCCCACGACCGCCCTCGACGTCACGATCCAGGCCCAGATCCTGGAGCTGATCGCCGAGATCCAGAGCCGCCTCGGGCTGGCCGTGCTGCTCATCACTCACGACCTGGGGGTGGTGGCCGGCCTGTGCGACCGGGTCTCCGTGATGTACGCGGGGAAGCTGGTCGAGCTGGGCGCCGCCGCTGACCTGTTCGCCCGGCCCCTCCACCCCTACACCGCCGGCCTGCTCCGCTCGACCCCGCGCCTCGACGTGGTGCTGGAGCGCCTCGTTTCGATCGCCGGGGCGCCGCCGGACCTCGTGCGACCGCCGCGGGGATGCCCGTTCCGGGCCCGCTGCGAACGGGCCACCGATCAATGCGTCGAGGAGATGCCGCCTCTCGTTGCGAAGGAGGGGGGTCGACATGTCGCCTGCTGGCACGCTCTCGACACCGTCGCCGTCTGAGTCGCCCGACCAGGCTCGTTCGCCGCTGGTTGAGGTCGAGGACCTGACCATCCGGTACCCGGCGGGGCGTAGCGGGTTCTGGGGCCAGACGCTGCTCGAGGTGCACGCCGTCGACGACGTCACCTTCGACATCGAGCGGGGTGAGACGCTGGGCCTGGTGGGCGAATCCGGGTCGGGGAAGACGACGACCGGCCGGGCCATCCTGCGCCGCATCACGCCCACGGCGGGCACGATCCGCTTCGACGGGCGCGACGTCACGGTCCTCCGGGGCGAGGAGCTGCGCAAGCTGCGGCGCCACATGCAGCTCGTCTTCCAGGACCCCTATGCCAGCCTCAATCCGCGGATGAGCGTCCTGGAGCTCGTGGCCGAGCCGCTGGTGGTGCACAAGGTGGCCAAGAACACCGCGGCCGCTCGCGACCAGGTGGCGGACCTGCTCGACCGTTGCGGGCTGCCCAAGGACGCCATCGACCGCCACCCGCACGCGTTCAGTGGCGGCCAGCGGCAACGCATCGGCATCGCCCGCGCTCTCGCGCTGCGACCGGACTTCATCGTCGCCGACGAGCCCGTCTCCGCTCTCGACGTCTCCGTGCGGGCCCAGGTGGTGAACCTGCTGCAGGATCTCCAGCGCGATCTCGGGCTCACCTACCTCTTCATCGCCCACGACCTGTCGGTGGTGCGCCACATCTCGCACCGCATCGCCATCATGTACGCCGGCCGCCTGGTGGAGGTGGCGCCCGCCGAGCAGATCTACGCCAGGCCGACGCATCCCTACACCGAGGCGTTGCTGTCGAGCGTGCCGATCCCGGATCCTCCCGTGCAGCGCCAGCGCCGGCGCATCGTGCTGGAGGGCGAGATCCCCAACCCCATCACGCCCCCGGCGGGCTGCCGTTTCCAGACGCGGTGTCCGCTCGTCGAGGAGCGGTGCCGGCACGAGGTGCCGCCGCTCGAGGAGAAGGCGCCGGGACACTTCGCCGCCTGTTTCGTGCGGTGACAGCGGCGGACGGGGACGGCGAGGCCACCGTCGAGCCGGTGGCACCGGCCGCGGCGACGGCGCCGGGCGGGTCGGGCCGTGCTCCGGTCGCGCATCCCCGGCAGTGGGCGCTGCAGGCCGTGCTGGTTGGGCTGGTGGCGGGGTTCCTGGCCGGACTCTTCGGTGTCGGCGGAGGCATCCTCATCGTCCCCGCGCTCGTCCTGCTCATGCACATGGACCAGCGGCTGGCCCATGGCACGTCACTGGCCGCGGTGCTGCCCATCGCCATCTCCAGCCTGATCGGCTACTCGCTGGAGGACAAGGTCGACTGGCCTGTCGGAGCCCTCCTGGCCGTGGGCGCTGTGGCCGGAGCCGTCATCGGCACCCACATCCTGCACGTCATCCCGCACCGAGCACTCGCCTACACCTTTGCCGCCTTCCTCCTCCTCACGGCGATGCGGCTCCTCCTGGACAACACCGACGCTCTGGGCCGCAGCGAGCTGTCGGCGGGCAAGGTCGTGGTGCTCCTGGTCGTGGGGCTGATCGCGGGCATCCTGGCCGGTCTGCTCGGCGTCGGGGGCGGCATCGTCATGGTGCCCGCCATGGTGGTCCTGTTCCACATCCCTGCCGTCGTCGCGAAGGGGACATCCTTGGCCGTGATCGTGCCCACCTCGGTGATGGGCACCTGGCGCAACCGCAGGAACCACAACACGGATCTCCGGGTCGCGCTGGTGGTGGGCCTGGCCGGGGTGGTCTCGGGATTCGCCGCGTCACAGATCTCGGTCGGGATGTCCGAGTCGACCTCGAACCTCCTCTTCGCCATCCTGCTCACCGCGGTCGCCATCCGCATGCTGCTCCAGCTGCGGGCCGAGAAACGGGCCGCGTCCACCGTTCCCACCGCCGAGGCCGCCGACCCCGGCTAATTCTTCGGCGCCGCTCTCCGCTGCGCGTCGGCTGGCTCCTACTCGCTCCGCTCGGCAATGCGTCGGGCGCCGTTGCGGTGCGCCGGCCGAGCCGGACGCACCGGGTCCGTTTCT
>DASTFY010000361.1:0-2248 GCA_035719525.1 Acidimicrobiales bacterium | reverse complement strand
TCAGGCCGACGACGGTCGCCCCGATCAGGGCCGCGCCGGCGAAGGTGAAGAGGTACTCGGGGATGTTGTCGGCCAGCACGCCGACGTGGGGAGGCCGTCCGGCCGGCAGGCGCTCCCGGAACAGGGTGGCGTAGCGGCAGGCCTCGACGTACACCTCGCCGTGGGTCCAGATCCGCTCCGGGGTCCGCAGCGCGGGGCGGGCAGCGATCTCGGCGTCCGTCCCGTTGCTCCGCAGCAGCGCCGCGGCCGACGCCGCGACGACCGGGGCCTCCCCCGGCGCCGGCACCCCCGTCGAGCTCACGGCCGCCGACCGTACGCGTTCTGATCCACCTGCCGTGTCGCCGGCGACGCAGAATCGTCCCCGGAAGCGTTCGGCCCACTTGACACGGCGGACCGTTCCGGCCGTCACACCCCCTGAGTTGACTGTGGCCCATGAAACCCGAAGCGGTCATCCGCACATTCGCAGCCCGCCACCTCGGCCTGGCGCTGGTCGCCGACTACTACGGCGCCGGAGGGACCCGTGACTCGCTGCGCCGGCTCCTGGAACGAGGCGACTGGATGCGCTGGACCCGTCGCCTGCTCCGACTCACCGGGGCGCCCGTCACAGACGAGCAGACGGCGCTGGCCGCCGTACTCGACGCCGCCCCCGATGCCGTCCTCTCCCACGAGTCGGCCGCGGCCCTCTGGGGCGTCGCCGGGTTCGATCTCCTCCCCGCCCACGTCACCCAGCGGCAGCAGCCGTCGCACAAGCGACGGCTCGAGATCGGCCTCGGCCACTGGGCGGCGCTCATCATCCCGGAGTTCCGCACGACCCATCGCGACATCCCGGTCGTGACCCCTTCCTTCCTCGCCCTGCAGCTGTTCGGCACCATCCACCCGGCCCGCGCTCGCCGGGCGGCCAGCAAGCTGTTGATGCTCCGCCTCGTCGACAAGAGCTCGCTCACCCGGGTCCTGGATGTCGAAGCGGTCCAGGGACGCAATGGCATCGTCCTCCTGCGGGAATTCATCGACAAGGACGCCAGCCGGGCCCGGTCTGCCGATTCCGGTCTCGAACTGCGCTACGAGGAGATCCTGGAGCGCGGCGGTGAGGAGCCGATGCGACGACAGATCCAGGTGGGAGGGGGCGGACCACTCGGGCGCATCGACGCGATCGACCAGCACCTGCCCTTCATCGTGCAGCTTGACAGCACGCTCTTCCACGGCGCACTCATCGACCAGGAAGCGGACGAGCGCCAGCGTGTGGCGTTGGAGGCGGCCGGCTACACCGTCCGCCGCTTCACCGACGAGGACTGCTTCCACCGGCCGGAGTACGTGCTCCGTACGGTGCGCGATGTCCGAGCCATGCTCCGTCGACGTAAGGCCAGCTGAACCGTTCTGGGGACGGAACTGCGTCGCCGGCGACACGCTGGGTGGATCAGAACGCGTACGGTCCCGTTGATGGAGGTGGTGGGGGGGCCGGGGCGGCCGGCGGAGGGGCGCGAGTTGCGGGCGCGCGGCGTGGAGACGATGCACCGCCTTCTGACCGCCGGCGTGACCGTGTTCGGACGGCGGGGGCTGCACGCCGCACGGGTCGACGACATCGTCAAGGCGGCCAACACCTCCCACGGCACCTTCTACCGGTACTTCGCCAGCAAGGAGGACCTCTTCCGGGCCCTCACCACCGACGTGGCCGACCGCCTCGGCGAGCTGGCCGACTCCTTGGGCGAGATCGGCCCCGGCCCGGAGGGAGCGGCCGAGCTGCGGGCCTGGGTGGCCCGCTTCCGCGACGTCTACGACCAGTACGGCCCGGTCATCCAGACCTGGACGGAGGCCGAGCAGGACGACACGCCCGAGGGCCGACTGGGCGCCGACGTCCTGGCCCAGTTCGTGGCCCGGCTGGCTGAACGCATCCGGGCTGCCGGGGTCACCGCGGTCGACGCCGATGTCGCCGCGGTGGCGCTGGTGGCCATGATCGAGCGCCTGACCTACTACTCGGCCACCCGACAGGTCCCCGCCGACACCGATGCGGTCACCGAGGTGCTGGCCACGGCCGCCCAACGCTCCCTGTTCGGCCCTACCTGACACGCGCGTCAGTGGCGTCCCGAGGGCCGTGTAAGGTCCGCCCACGCCATGGTCCGAGCCCGGGGGGACACGTGAACCGTCGACGAATCGCCGCACTGCTGCTGTTGCTCGCGCTGGTCGCCGGCGCGTGCAGCAACGCGTCAGACGACTCGAGCGACGCCACCGGTGACGACACCGCCACCGACAC
>DASTFY010000360.1:0-12142 GCA_035719525.1 Acidimicrobiales bacterium | reverse complement strand
TCCTCGCGGGCGTCGTTCCGGCCGGCGACCTGCTGCTGGCCGTCGGGGTCGGCAGCACGCTCGGCTCGCTCGGGCTGCTGGTCTTCGGAGCGCCAAACCCGGAGCCGTCACCGGAGGAGCTGTGCGCGGCCCTCCAGCGGGTGGGCATCCAGCCCCAGCGGGTGCAGCGTTCCAGCGAGCGAGGTGCCCGGCCGGCCTACCACGTGCTCGATGCAGGCGGAAAGTGGACCTACGTCAAGGTGCGGACGCCGGAGGACCGCGACGCCGACCTCCTCAACCGGGCCTACCGGGCGGCCCGGTTCCGCTCGGCCCACCTCGCCCGTCCCTTCGCCTCGCTCAAGCGCGAGGTGGAGCACGAGGCGCTGCTGCTCGTCATGGCGGCCCAAGTCGGCGTGCGGGTCCCGCGTGTCGTGGGATTCGGGCTGACGTCGGGGGAGTCGGCGTTCCTGGCGCAGGAGCTGGTCGAAGTGGCACCAGGGACCGACGACGCGCTCGTCGATCCCATCACGCTGCGGGACGTGTGGCGACAGGTCGGCCTCCTGCAGCGCGCCGGCATCGCGCACCGGCATCTCTCGAGCCGGAGCATCCTCCTCGATGATGATGGCAGCGCGTGGCTGGCCGACTTCGACGAAGCCGAGGCGTCGGCCACTGACCAAGAGCTGCACCGGGATGTGGCCGATCTCCTGGTGGAGTCGGCGTTGGCGGCCGGAGTGGAGCCGGCGGTGCACGCGGCAGTCGACGCCGTGGGCCCCGAAGCGGTCGAAGCGGCGCTTCCGCTCCTTCAACCGCTCGCCCTCTCGGCGCCTGCCCGCCGGCGCGTACGCCAGGACAAGGACCTGCTGCCCTCGCTGCGCCGCGCCGCCCAGGAGGCCACCGGAGCGACGGACGTGCCCCTCGCCCACCTGGAGCGCATCCGCCCCCGGACGGCTCTCATCATCGTCGCCTCCACCATCGCGTTCTACGCGCTGCTGCCCCAACTCGGGAACCTGGGCGGGACGGCGGAGGCGTTGCGCCACGCAAACCCGCTGTGGCTGGCGGCGGTCCTGCTGGCCTCGGCCACCACCTACGTGTTCGCCACCATCTCCTTCATGGGCAGCGTGCCCCGGTCGCTCTCGATCCCAGGGACGCTCAGGGCCCAGGTCGCCGCATCGTTCGCAACTCTGGTCGGGCCCGGCAGCTCCGGCAGCCTCGCGGTGGGCGTGCGGTTCCTGGAGCGCTCGGGGCGGCGCGCCTCCGAGGCCACGGCCGCCGTTGCTCTCGACGCCATCGCCGGGACCGTCATGCACGTGCTGCTCCTGTTCGGTTTCGTGCTCTGGACCGGGAAGTCGGGCGTCGGGCGCTTCTCGTTGCCGGACTCCAACATCGTGCTGCTGGCGCTCGCCGTCCTGGCCACGCTGGTCGGCCTCGCCTTGCTCGTGCGGCCTCTGAGGCAGCGGATCCTGACACCGGTCGTGGCCGCCGTGCGCACCGCCCTTTCCCAGGTGGGGCAGGTCCTCCGGAGCCCCGGGCGGGTGATCGCCCTGTTGGGAGGCTCGGCCGGGCTGAGCCTGGCGTACATCGCCGCGCTGATGGCCTCGGTGGCCGCGTTCGGCGGGGACCTAGCCGTCCCTCAGGTGGGCACGGCGTACCTGGCCGCCACCGCCATCGCCGCGCTGGCCCCGACACCGGGTGGGCTGGGCGCGGTCGAGTCGGCCTTGATCGCGGCGCTGACGGGGTACGGGCTGGCCGACGGCGTGGCCGTCTCGTCCGTGCTCACCTTCCGCCTGGCCACCTTCTGGCTCCCCATCCTGCCCGGCTGGCTGCTCTTCGGGTGGATGCAGCGCCGGGGAGAGCTGTAAGCGAGTGGCGGGTGGGGCCGGCCGCCGGCTTCGTGTCCGCCAGGAGTGCTCAACGTTGTGTCGGGGGATTCCGCGCTCAGCGCGGAGATCTCCGACACAAGCGGACTCGATGGGCCGCGTGCGCTCAGGTGTCGTGGCGGACCATCAGACGCCACCACAAGCCGGCGAGCTGGCGGGCCGAGCGGAGGATGGACGGGAGCCGGAAGAACTGGGACCGTCCGGCCGGCCGGAACGAGTGCGCGACCGGCACCTCCACGATGCGTGCGCCCGACGTTCGGAAGCGCCGCATCATCTCGACGCAGATCACGCCGGTGGAGCTGACCAGGGGCGGGTCCGTCACCAGCGCCCTCCGGAACAGGCGGTAGTCGCAGTCGGTGTCGCGCACCCGCAGGTCGAACAGCAGCCGCACCGTGTGGTGATAGGCCCGGCCCAGCACCTTGCGGTACCAAGCGTCGCCTCGCTGGCGCTTCCAGCCCTGGACCACATCGGTGTCGGGGGCGACGGCCCGGACCATCGCGTCGAGCCCGGACGCGTCGTACTGCCCGTCGCCATCGGTGTAGAAGACCCACTCCTTCGTCGCCGCGCCGAAGCCGCTGATGAGGGCCGCGCCGTAGCCCTGGTTGCGCTCGTGGCTGACGACCCGCAGTGCGGGCACCTGCTCGGAGAGCGCAGCCAGCACCTCCGTGGAGTCGTCGGACGAGCCGTCGTTGACGACGATGATCTCGAAGTCGGCGACGCAGCGCTCCAGCGCCTCGCGCGCGTCGGTGACCATCCCGGCGATGGTTGGGGCGTCGTTGTAGCAGGGAAAGAAGGCCGACACGCTGGCGACGGACGGCTTCTGGTCGATCCGCTCAGCCATCGGCAACGCCGTCCGCCGCCAGGCGGCCCAGCGCTTCGGCCACGCGCTCCACCTCGTCGTCCCGGAGCTCGGGGAAGCAAGGCACGGTCACGCACGATGCGGCCCACGCCTCGCTCTCGGGACAGGGACGACGGGTGAGCTCCCGGTACGCGGGCTGTTGCGTGAGGCTCAGCGGGTAGTGGATCGCCGTCGCTACGCCTTCGCGGCTGAGGGTTTCCCGGGCGCGTCGGCGATCGGCGCTGCGGAACACGGCGAGGTGATGGACGTGTTCGGGATGATCGGCCTGCCACTCCAGTGGTGCGGCTCCGCGGTAGTGGCCGGCGATGGCCCGTCGCCGATCGTTTCCCGCCTCGAGCCGGTCGAGCGCCAGACGGAGCCAGGCCGCCTCCAGCTCCGACATCCGGAAGTTCTGCGACCGGTCCACGTGGACGTAGTGCTCCTCCATGCCGTGCACCCTCAGCCGGCGCACCCGCGCCGCCAGCTCGGCGTCGTCGGTCACCACCGCACCGCCGTCGCCGATGCCGCCCAGGTTCTTAGTGGGGTAGAAGGAGTAGACGGTAGCGAGGCTGTTCCGCGGGGCAGGGGACAGCGCACCGTGGGCCTGCGCGGCATCCTCGATGACGGCCAGGTCGGTCGTCGGCAGCGCCGCCGGCCGCCCGTAGAGGTGCACGACGACGATCGCTCGCGTGCGCTCGGTGCGGCACGCCTCCCACTGGCCGGGTTCCACGAGCGCGGTGGTCGGGTCCACGTCCACCGGGACGGGCACGGCACCGACCGCGCACACCGCTGATGCCGTCGGCGCCGCGGTGAACGCGGGTACCAGCACTTCGTCCCCCGGGCCGATCCCGGCCGCGCTCAGTGCCAACTGGATGGCGGAGGCGCCCGATGACACCCCTACGGCGTGACCCTGCCCACTCCAGTCCACCAGGGCATCCTCGAGCGCCTCGAGCTCGGCCCCGAGGAGGAAGCGCCCCGAGCTCAGCACCCGCGCCACCGCCGCGTCGAAGCCCGGTGCGAGAGCTTCGGCGCGCCGGCTCAGGTCGACGACAGGTACCACGGGTGATCGCGGTAGAACGCCACGGTGCGTTCCAGGCCGTCCTGGAGGTCGATGGACGGCTTCCAGCCCAGCAGGTCGGCGGCCTTCGCGTAGTCCCCCTCGAAGTCACCGATGTCGATGCGCTCCTGCTCCTCCGGCCACGGGATCAGCTCGACGCCGCCGTCGCTGCGGGCGAGCCGCACGATGGTCTCGGCCACTTCGCGCAGCGTCGAGCTGGTCGAATGACCGAGGTTGATGACCTCGCCGACCGCCTCGTCGGCCGTGGCGAGGGCCAGCGCGCGGACCACGTCATCCACATGGACGCAGTCCCGGCGCTGCAGGCCGTCGCCGTAGAGCTCGATCGTGTGGCCCTCGAGCGCCCGCCGGAAGAACACGGGCAGCACGCCCAGGTCATCCCGCACGAGGCACTGGCGGGGCCCGTATACGTTGGTCAGGCGCAGCGCAGTGGGCCGCAGACCGTGGACCTGCCCGTACAGCAGATGGAGCTGCTCGCAGGCCAGCTTGTCGATGCCGTTGACGTCGACCGGCCGCGGGGGATGGCTCTCGTCGACCGGGAGCCGTTCGGGGCGGCCGTAGACCTGCCGGGTGGACGTGAGCACGACGCGGGCCGTCGGGGTCACCCGCCGCAGGGTCTCGAGAAACGCGAGATGGCTGCGGACATTGAGATCGAGGTCACGCAGGGGGTCCCTCATGCTGGCGTGATGGCTGACTTGGCCGGCCACGTTGAAGATGACGTCGGCGTCGGCGACGAGATCGGCGACCCGCGCGTCGCCCACGTCAGCCACCAAGAGCTCGACCGGCACACCCTCCAGGTTGCGTCGGTCGCCACCGTCGCCAGGCACGAGTGCATCGACCACGCTGACGTGTGCACCGGCGCAGACCAGCGCGTGCACCATATTGGAGCCGATGAAGCCGAGGCCGCCGGTGACCACGCAGGTCGCAGACGACAGCGCCGCCAGCTCGGATGACGCGTCCGAGGCCATGGAACAGAGGAGCGTACCGGTCGACGGTTCCTCCGATGAATCGTCGGGACCGCCAGCACCGATGGCGCCGCCGGTCCGGCGGGTGGTCCTCGGCAGCGTCGTCGTCGGTGTGCTGGCGATGGTGGCCGCCTCGCTCCTCTTGCGCCTGTGGAGCGCGCCACTGGCGGTGCCCTTCGACTACGACGGGGACGCCGCGTTCTACCTGATGGAGGTCCAGGGGCTCCACGACCACGGGAGCTACCTGACCAACCCGAACCTCGGCTACCCGTTCGGTCAGGACACCCGGGACCTTCCCCAGGGTGCCGACAACCTGAACTGGCTGGCGCTGCGCCTGCTGTCCGTCTTCGGCGGACCGGGAACGACGATGAACCTCTTCTACCTGCTGTCCTTCGGCGTCATCGCGGGCATGGCCTTCGCGGTACTCCGGGTGATGCGCATCCGGCCGCTGATCGCCGCCGTCGCCTCGCTGCTGTACGCGTTCGTCCCGTACCACCTCCTGCGCCGAGGCGGGCACCTTCTGCTCGTCAGCTACGGCTTCATCCCGCTCGCCGTGCTGTTCGCGCTGTCGATCCTGTCGGATGACCCACCGCTGACGACCGGTTCCGCCCGGACGCGGTTCCGGCTCGGGCGGCGGGGGCTGCTCGTGCTGGCGGGATGCGCGGCGATCGGCTCACTCGGCGCCTACTACGCCGTCTTCAGCGTGCTGCTGTTCGTCGTGGCAGGAGCGGTCGCCGCCATCGCCCGGCGGTCATGGCGGCCGGTCTGGTCGGCCGCCATCCTCACGGCCACGGTCGGCGTGGTGCTCGTCGCCAACATCGCGCCCTCGATCCTCCACCGGCTCCGCCAGGGGGCGAACCCCGAAACCATCGTGCGCTTCCCGTCCGAGACCGAGATCTACGGCCTGCGCATCCAGCAGCTCTTCGCGCCCCGGTTCGGGCATCGCAACGGCACCCTGTCCCGGTGGGCGGACCAGGCGTACTCCGGCCCCGTGACCTCCGAGCTCGGCCAGACCCTGGGGGTGCTCGCCGCGGCCGGCGTGCTGGTCCTGCTCGGCGTGGTGCTGGTCGGGCTGGCCGGCGATCGCCGGCGGGCGTGGTGGGACGGTGCGGCCGGGCGAACCCTGCGCCATGCCGGTGTGCTGGCCCTGGCGGTGATCCTCTTCGCCACCATCAGCGGCTTCGCGTACTTCCTGTCGGTGGCCGGCATGCGCGACATCAGGGCCTGGAACCGCAGCGTCGTGGTCATCGGCTTCCTCGGCCTGTTGGCGCTGGCCGTGCTGGCCGAGCGGTGGGCCGAGTGGGCCGAGGCCCGGCGCGGTCGCCGCTGGACGCGACGGGTGTCCGTCGTGGTCGCCGCAGGCGCGTTGCTCGTGGGCTGGTACGACCAGACGTCCCCCGTCGACCGGCGGGGGGACGTGCGAGCGGCGTGGGAGAGCGACCGGGCGATGTTCGGGCAGATGGCCGACACCTTGGCCCCGGACACGCCGGTCTTCCAGTTCCCGGTGGTCGAGTTCCCCGAGGTGCCGCCCGTGGGCGGGACGCAGGGCTATGACCCTGCTCGTGCCTATCTGCACGCGCCGTCGCTGCGGTGGAGCTTCGGATCCGTCCGGGGCCGCCATCCCGACTGGCCGGCCGACCTGGACGAGCGCGACGGTCCCGCCCTGGTGGAGTTCCTGCGTGATGCCGGCTTCCGGGCCGTCGTGGTCGATCGGTTCGGCTACCCCGATCGCGCCGCTGATCTGGAGGCGCGGCTCGACCAGGCCGCCATCCGCGAGGGAGCGAGCGCCGACGGCCGTTACGTCTGGTACGTGCTCTGACCGTGGAGGCCGACGAGTACACCCGCATGGCCGAGGTCGAGGCCAGCCATTGGTGGTACTCGTCGACGCGCACCCTGCTGCGTCAGATGATGCTGCCGCTGTTGACACCGGGCGGCCGCTATCTCGACGCCGGGGGTGGCACCGGCGCCACCGGCGCGTGGCTGGCACAGCACGGCTCCCTGGTGGCGAGTGATGCCATCCCCGCCGCGCTGGCCTCCTATCGGGCCGCCCACGCCGGGCTCACCGCCGCCGTGGCGGCCGACGTGCAGCAGCTCCCGTTCACCGGCGGCTCGTTCGACGCCGTGCTGTGCGTGACCGTGCTGTGCCATCGTTCGATCACCGATCCGGCGCTCGCTGTGGCCGAGCTGGCGCGGGTCACGGCGCCGGGAGGCATGGTGGTGCTGCTCGAGCCCGGAGTGCGCAGGCTGCGCCGAGCCCATGACCGTGTCACCCATTCGGCGCGCCGGTTCACTCTTCGCGACCTGCACTCGCTGGCCACGGACGTCGGACTGGAGGTGGCGCGGGCCACCGGCGCCTACTCGTTCCTCGTGCCCCCGGCCGCGGTCAAGGCGGTCATCGAGCGGGGCCGATCAGAGAGCGACCTCGATCATCACGGCAGCGGCCTGGGTGGGGCGCTCGGCGTGGCCGCCTCGGCGGAGAGGCGCCTGCTGCGGCGGATCTCGCTGCCGGCCGGACTGTCGGTGCTGGTGGTGGCGCGCAAGGTCTGAGCGGTCAGGGGAGCTCGGCCACGGCCTCCACCTCGATGCCGCCTCTCGGCCGCTGGGTCAGCGTCACCCGGACCGAGCCCGGGTCCGCCGTGGTCATGATCTCGTGGGCGATCTCGACCGCCAGAGCTTCGGCGAAGACGGGACGCTCGCGGAAGGACCAGAGGTACAGCTTGAGCGACTTGCTCTCCACGCAGTGCGCGCGCGGCCGGTACTCGATCACCAGGTGTGACAGGTCGGGCTGACCGGTCACCGGGCACAGCGAAGCCACTTCGTCCGTGGTGAAGCGCACGGTGGTGAGGTGGGCCGGGGCGGGGAAGCACTCGACGTGCTCGACGGCGTGCTGCACCGGGTGGCCGAGGATGGTGAGCGACTGGGTGGGAATGGGCTCTGTCACCCGCTCATGGTGCCAGGGGTGACCGCCGTCCGGGGAAGCGGCGGTGGTGGTTGCATCCGCGCGGCGGACTTCCGCGTTGCGGGACGAAACCCTGCTACACCCCCTGGGCAGTCTTCGGGATGGAAGTGGGCGGAGACCGACTTCCACTGGAGGACCAGCCATGGCCCATGACCAGTCACCCGTCCGGATCGAGCTCGACGGCGAGCGCCGCATCGAGGGCGAGGCCACCTACACCATCGACTGCGCAACCTGCGTCATGCGGGACACGGCGGCCTGCCACGACTGCGTGGTCACGTTCCTCTGCGAGCGGGAGCCCACCGAGGCCATCCTGCTCGACCTGGCTGAGATGCAGGCGCTCCGGCGGTTGGCCCGAGCGGGGCTGGCCCCCGGCCTGCGCCACGTTCGGCAGTGAACGTCCGCGTGCGACCGTGGCCGGGCGTGATCGGCCGGGTACCGTGCTCGGGTGCGCACCGCCCCCACGGCACCGGCGGTAGCTCCGGAGGAGCTCGCCCGGCAGGTCCGCGAGCTCGGCCTGCGGGAGGGTCTGGACGCCGTGGGGATCGCCCCCGCCGCACCATTCGGTCGGGCGCGTACCGCACTGGAGGAGCGCAAGGCGGCCGGGCTCCACGCCGGCATGGCCTTCACGTACCGCAACCCGGCGCGCTCCACCACGCCCGCCCGCACGGTCGGAGGTGCGAGAGCCATCGTGGTCGGGGCCCGCCGGTACCCGTCGAGCCTCCCGTCCGGGTCATCCGGATCTGATCTCGCCGAGGAGCGCTCCGCGGGGCCGACGGGTCGGGTGGCCCGCTACGCCTGGACGGACCACTACCGCCCCCTGCGGGAATCCCTGGCGGTCATCGCCCGCCACCTGAAGGCGCAGGGCCATCGGGCGGTAGTGGTGGTAGACGACAACGCGCTCGTGGACCGGGAAGCGGCCTACCGTGCCGGTATCGGGTGGTTCGGGAAGAACGCCAACCTGCTGCTCCCCGGTGGGCGGGGATCGTGGTTCGTGCTGGGCGGCGTCATCACGACCGCGGCCCTGCCGCCGACCCGCGAGGTCGTGCCCGACGGCTGCGGCGCCTGCCACCGTTGCCTGGATGCCTGCCCCACCGGTGCCATCGTGGCGCCGGGCGTGATAGACGCCAACCGCTGCCTGGCGTGGCTGGTCCAGCGTCCGGGGACGTTCCCCCGGAAGTACCGCGACGCGCTCGGCGACCGGATCTACGGCTGCGACGACTGCCAGGAGGTGTGCCCGCCCAACCTCAGGGTCGACCGCGATGGCGCGGTGCCCGGGACGGCCGATGGCGAGCCCGAAGTGGACCTGTTGGAGCTGCTGGCCGCCGACGATACCGGCCTGTTGGCCCGCTACGGCCGTTGGTACCTGGCCGGGCGTGACCCCCGCTGGTTGCGCCGCAACGCGCTCCTGGCCCTCGGCAACGCCGCCGACGGGCGTCAGCCGGGCGTGGTGGGCGCGCTCCAGCGGTACCTGTCCCATCCCGATCCGATGCTGCGGGCGCACGCGGTGTGGGCGTGCCGGCGGCTGGGCCGCGCCGACCTGCTGACCGCCGTCGCGCTCGATGTCGATCCTGCGGTCGTGGAGGAGCTGGCGGCAGCGCCGCCGCCCGCCCGGGGAGGGTCGTGAAGCACCTACTGGTCACCAACGACTTCCCGCCGAAGATCGGTGGGATCCAGAGCTACCTCTGGGAGCTGTGGCGGCGGCTACCGCCGGACAGCTTCGCCGTGCTCACCAGCCCGCACGCCGGCGCGGAGGAGTGGGACCGGAAGCAACCCTTCATGGTGCGCCGCGTGCGTGAGCCGGTGCTGCTGCCGCATCCCATCATGGTCAACCGGGTGCAGGCCATGGCCGCCGAGCTCGGCGCATCCCTGGTGGTGCTGGACCCCGCTCTGCCGCTGGGGCTGATCGGCCCCTCCCTGGACCTCCCCTACGACGTTGTCCTGCACGGGGCAGAGGTGGCGGTGCCTGGCCGGCTGCCCGGCGGCCGGCCGTTGCTCGCCCACGTACTTCGCCGGGCGCGACGCGTGATCACGGCCGGCGGGTACCCCGCCGCCGAGGGGGAGCGCGCCGCCGAGCGCCCGCTCGATGTCGTGGTCGTGCCACCCGGGGTGGACGTGGCGCGGTTCCATCCGCTCTCCGCCGACCAGCGCCGGGTGGCCCGGGCCCGGTTCGGCATCGCTCCGGACGCGCCCGTGGTCGTGAGCGTGAGCCGGCTGGTGCCCCGCAAGGGCTTCGACACCCTGATCCGGGCGGCGGCGCACCTGAGTGACAGCCTCCCGGAGCTGACCGTGGCCATCGCCGGCAACGGCCGTGACGAGAAGCGCCTGCGCCGGCTGGCGGGCGAGGTCGGGGCCACGGTCGAGTTCCTCGGCCGAGTCCCCGACGACGATCTGCCCAGCCTGTACGGCTGCGCCGACGTCTTCGCCATGTTGTGCCGGAACCGCTGGGGCGGTCTCGAGCAGGAGGGCTTTGGCATCGTGTACCTCGAGGCGGCTGCGTGTGCCGTCCCGCAGGTCGCAGGAGCCAGCGGGGGTGCGGCCGAGGCCGTCGTCCACGGGGAGACCGGGCTGGTGGTGGACTCCCCGGAGGACATCGCTGCGGTGGCCGAAGCGCTGCGGACCCTCCTCACCGATGACGAGCTCAGAGCCCGCATGGGGCAGGCCTCGCGGCGTCGGGCCGAGGCCGCGTTCACCTACGACGGGTTGGCCACGCGCCTGGGCGAGGCCTTGGGTGCCCGGCCGTGACCATGGAGGCGACGGGGGAGGCGACAGGGGAGGCGACGACGGCTGACGCCGCGGCGGACCGGGATGCTGGCCGGGTCCTCGTGGGGGTCGACGTCGCCGGCACCGCGCTGTTCGCCGCGACGGCCGTGGCCGAAGCGATCCTGCTGGACCGGTGGTCGCAGGTCCTCGGTGTGGCCGTGGCGCTGGTGTTGTTCGCGGCCGGGTGCGCCATGTTCCTCGTGGGCTACGCCCACGCCATCCGGCGCAGCCGGACCGAGGAGATCTCAGTCGCGGGGCTGTACCTCCTGGCCGGTCCGGCGGTGCCCGCCCCGGTGAAGCGCCGGCTGGCCGGTCTCCTCGCCATCCAGGTCATCGTGGCTATCACCACCGCGGGGTTCAGGACGTTCACGCCGCTGGCCTTCGGTGTGTTGGTGCCCGTGTTCGGCCTGGGCGTCAACGGCCTCTGGACCGCCCGCCACGGGCGCTTCGCACCCCGGCGCCGCCAGATGAAGCAGAATGCTGGGCATGGCTGAGTCCGCCACCCAGACGATCACGATCGGGGCCTCGCCCGACCACTGCTTCGCCGTGGCCACGGACTTCCCCCGCTATCCGGAGTGGGCCAAGGATGTGAAGGAGGCCGTGGTCCAGGCAACCGACGAGCAGGGTCGGGCGATCGCGGTGGAGTTCCGAGCCTCCGCGCTCGGGCGCAGCACGCACTACACCCTCGGCTACGACTACTCCGCCGCCCCGGAGAAGCTGTCCTGGCAGCTCATCCGCGGCGACATCATGCGAGCCATCGACGGGGCCTACACGTTCACTCCGTCTGCCACCGACCCGGGCGCTACCGACGTGGTGTACGAGCTCTCCATCGAGCTGGTCGTACCGTTGCCCGGGTTTGTGAAGCGGCGGGCCGAAGTGCGCATCCTGAACACCGTCAAGGAGCTGAAGGCGCGGGCCGAGGCCTGAGACGGTGAGCCGTCCGACCGGCCGGATCGGGATCGATGTCGGCGGGACCAAGTGCCTCGGGGTGCTGCTGGACGACGAGGGTGAGGTCGCGGCCGAGGAACGGCGGCCGACCCCCAAGGAGACGGACGAGCTGGTGGCTCGGCTGTGCGAGCTGTCCGAGGTGCTGGGCCCCGCCCAATCCATAGGCGTGGGCGTGCCCGGGCTCGTGACCCGCCAGGGCATGCTGCGGGCGGCGCCGCACATCACGAGAGTCGCCGACCTCCCCTTGCGCGACCTGCTGATGGAGCGGCTCGGCCGCGAGGTCGTGATCGACAACGACGCCACCTGCGCGCTGTTGGCCGAGTCGACCATCGGCAACGCCCAAGGCGTGCGCGACGCGGTGCTGGTCACGCTGGGCACCGGGATCGGCGGCGGAGTGCTGGCCGGCGGGGTGATCCAGCGGGGGGCCAACGGCTTCGTCGGCGAGATGGGCCACATGGTGGTCGACCCCGAAGGGCCCGACTGCCCGTGCGGGCGTCGAGGCTGCTGGGAGCGCTTCGCTTCCGGCTCGGCCCTGGCCCACTTCGGTCGGGTGGCGGCGATGGCGGGCGAGCTCCCGGCGGCGCTGGCGCTGGCCGGGGGCGATCCGCAGTCGCTGCGGGGCGAGCACGTGACGGCCGCCGCCCGCGCCGGTGACGAGGCGTCACTCGCCATCCTCGACGGCTTCGGCCGGTGGGTGGGCATCGGTCTGGTGAACCTGACCAACCTGCTCGATCCCGAGCT
>DASTFY010000359.1:0-6054 GCA_035719525.1 Acidimicrobiales bacterium | reverse complement strand
TGTGTCTGCTGCGGGGGGATCACCGGGTTGCGGGATCTGGCCCGCCGGGTGGAGGCCGCGGGGCGGGTGTTCACGCCGCACACCTGGGGCAACGGGATCGGTCTCCTGGCCAACCTGCACCTCAGCGCCGGCGCGACCACCGCACCCTTCGTGGAGTTCCCCTTCGACCCGCCGGAATGGACCACGGCGAGGCGCGACTTCCCCCTGGCCGAGTCCGTCGAGAGCGACGCCGAGGGCTGGATCACGCTGTCCGAGGCGCCAGGCCTCGGCCTCAGGCTCGACGAGGCCCGGCTGGCCTCCACCTTGTCCGCGCACGCCACCTTTACGTGAGGAGTGGAGGCGCGGCCGGGCTCAGACGTGGGCCAGGCGGCTGCTCAGTCGACCGGCGACGACCCGGACGTCCTCGGCGACGGCGGCGGGCGGGCGTTCACCCGGGAAGCGGTATGACGGTCCGTGGGCATGGATCGCCGCCACGACGGTGCCGTTCCCGCCGAACACCGGCGCCGCGACGGAGTTGGCGTCGAGGGCGAACTCGCCCCGCAACCAGATGCTCCCCGAGTCACGGACCGCGGCGAGGCGAGCGCGGATGCTCGCGGGGTTGGTCACGGTCGCCTCGGTGGAGGCCGGGAGGGGCCCGGCGAGGATCTCGGCCACCTCGTCCTCGGGCGCGTAGGCCAGCATCACCAGGCCCGACGGAGTGGCATGGAGCGGGATCTCGGCGCCGGTCCAGTCCCGAACCTGCACCTCCCCGGGGGGCGTGGTCTGGGCCAGGTAGCGGACCACCGGTCCCTCCCGCACGCTCAGGCCGGCGGCCTCACCGGTGAGCACCGACAGCTCAGCGAGGTAGGGCCGGGCCAGGTCGGGAAGGCTGCGGCTCGGCCCGATCGCCGCCGCCATCTCTGTCACGAGCGGGCCCAGGCGGTACGGGCCGCCGTTTCCGGACTGCTCGACCGCATCCAGCGACTCGAGCGTCGACAGCAGCCGGGACACCGTGCTCTTGGGCAGGTTGGTGCGCGCGGCCAGGTCGGTCACACGGGCGGAGCCGGTGGTCAGCGCCCGCAGGATGGCCAAGGCCCGCTCGACCGACTGGACGCCGCTCACCCCGCCAGGCTACGCCTCGCCGGAGCGTCGCGTCCCGCACCGCGGAACCGTCCCACGTTTCGGCCCGCCGATGGAGTCCGGCTACTCGGCTACTCGGTGCGGAGCTGTCGCGGGGCGTGGCTGATCCACGGAAGCCCGGCGGCTTTCCACGCCGCGAACCCGCCTTCGAGGTCAGCCACGTTGGACAGGCCGAGCTCGCTCTGCAACAGATCGGCCGACAGCGCCGAGGAGTAGCCCTCTGAGCACATGAGGACCACTTCCTGGTCGGGAGCCGACAGCTCGGAGAGCCGGTACTCACCGTGCGGGTCGAGCCGCCACTCCATCACGTGGCGGGGGACGGGGATGGCCCCGGAGACCTCGCCCTCGCGCCAGCGGTACTCGGTCGGCCGGAGATCGATCAGCAAGGCGCCTCTCCGTACCGCGGCGACGGTCTCCTCCGGGCTGAGCCGGCGGATGCGAGCAGCCGCGGCGGCGTAGAGGTCGTCGGCTGTCACGGAGCGGCGGGCTCCGGAGACTCGACCGGCTGCGTGCGGACCGGCACCGCTCCACCGGGCAGGACGGCGTAGTAGGTCATGGTCGTCAGCCGCGGCGCGTAGGCGTGGATGCTGGTCGCCAGGCCGGGGCCGGGGTTGGACAGGTTGTGGACGTAGTCGGGACCGAAGGACCGAGGGCGGCCGCGAGGGATCCTCCGCTGCGCCAGCCGTCCCGTGCCGGCCTGGCCGTGGTCTTCGAGCAGCGCCCCCTCGACGACGACGAACGCACCCGACGACGGGCCGTGATCGTGCAGCAGGGTCATCTGGCCGACGTCCCAGCAGATGAGCCACAGCTCGTGGTCGGCGGCATACGACAGCCGCTCGAAATGGCGCCCATGCAGCTTGTGCCGGACCCGCGGCCGCCAACGCTCCGCGTCCGCCGCCACAGCCAGCACGAGGTCGATCAGGTCGGCTCGCAACAGCGAACTGACCTCCGCCTCCGAAACGGAGGGTTCGATGATGGCCACGAACGTGCCTCCTGCCCCTGTCGACCCGAACTCCCACCCGCCCGTCTCGGGGGGCTCCCGGGCCGAAACCACACTGCTCGCAGAACTCCCGACCCGGTGTTCGAGCCGAGGGCCCTACGAGGAGAAGGATAGTGGGTGACGTAACCGCCTGCCGGGGCACCTGGCTACCGTGCGGCGGGTGGAACCATCGATCAGCCGCGAGCAGCGGGCGGCGATCGGCGAGGTCATCGTGCGCCTGGAGCGCCAGTTCTACGGGCGGGGGCCGAGCTCGGTGCGGGTGTCCGTCACCGAGGACTCGCCGGTCTCGATCGTGGCCCTCTCGATCGACAGCCTCACCGCGGCCGATCGCACGCTCAACGAGCGCGGCGGACAGGACGCCGTGCGCCGGCACGTGGAGGAGCTCAACGCCGTGACGCGTGAGGACTTCGTGCGCGCCATCGAAGACATCGTGGGCCAACCGGTCACCGCCTACCTGGCCCAGATCCACCCCCTCACCGGCTACGGCATCCGCGTCTTCCTCTTCGACGAAGGCGACCAGACGGAGATCTAGATCTTCGTCGCCATCCTCCGCTGCGCTTCGGCTGGCTCCTACTCGCTTCGCTCGGCAATGCGTCGGGCGTCGTTGCGGTGCGCCGGCGAAGCCGGACGCACCTGAGTCCGATCCGGCGAGGGCTAGCCGGGGTCGGCTTCGTGGCCGGCGGGGAGGCGGAGGCCGGTGTAGGCCGTGGCGGCGTTGATCTCGCCGGTCACCACCTTGTACATCTGGTCGCACACGGGCAGCTCCACGTCCAGGCGTGACGCCAGCTCGTGCACGGTCACCGCGGTCTTGACACCCTCGGCCACCATGGACATCTCACCGAGGATCTCCTCCAATGGACGCCCGAGGCCGAGCTGCTCGCCGACATGGCGGTTGCGGCTGTGCGGGCTGATGCAGGTGACGATCAGGTCCCCCATGCCGGCCAGCCCGGCGAACGTGGCCGGCTCGCCGCCCATGGCGACCCCGAGGCGGGTCAGCTCGGCCAGCCCCCGCGTCATCACGGCGGCGCGGGTGTTGTCGCCCACCGACAGGCCTTGCGCCATGCCGCAGGCGAGGGCGACGACGTTCTTCAGCGCACCCCCCAGCTCGCAGCCGATCACGTCGTGGTTGGTGTAGATCCGCAACAGCCCGCGGCGCAGGACGCGCTGGAGCGCGGTGGCCACCTCGAGGTCCTCCGTGGCGATCACGCTGGCCGCGGCGTGGCCGGCCATGATCTCCTTGGCGATGTTCGGTCCCGTGAGGGCGGCGGCAGGATGGCCCGGCAGCACGTCCTTGATGACCTCGGTCATGCGCAGCAGCGAATCCCGCTCGAGGCCCTTGGTGAGGCTGACCACCGGGATCCACGGGTGGATGGTCGTCTTCGCGGCCTCGACCGTCTCGCGGAAGCCGTGGGAGGGCACACCGACGACCAGGAGCTCGGCCTGAGCGACCGCCTTCTCGATGTCGGCGGTGGCGGTCAGCCGTGGGGGCAGCGTGCACCCCGGGAGGTAGGTCGAGTTGGATCGATCGGAGTTGATCTCGTCGGCCACCTCGGGCTGGCGGGCCCAGAGCACCGTCGGGTGGCGCCCGGCGACCAACGAGGCGACGGTCGTACCCCACGAGCCCGCTCCCAGCACGACGACGCGCATCGCTCCCCCTTGGTCCGCGGGCACCCAGCCCGCCCGCCGATGATGATGGCACCCGGGCAGCGGGCCGGCGAACCCGGTCGGATACGTTGGCGCGCGTGCCGTCCGATCCGCAGGCGCTCGTCCTCGACGCCGTGGACGAGCGAGCCGGCGAGATGGTCGAGCTGCTCGCCACCATGGTGCGCAGGCCGAGCATCAGCGGCACCGACGGCGAGAACGAGGCGCAGTCCGACATGGCCCGCCTGTTGGCGGACGGCGGCCTGGACGTCGACCACTGGCGCATCCCCCTCGACGAGCTGGCCGCCGAGCACGACTTCCCCGGGATGGAGGTACCCCGAACGGAAGCTTGGGGGCTGGTCGGGCGACTTCCCGGAGCGAGCGACGGCCCGGTCCTCATGCTCAACGGTCACATCGACGTCGTGCCCCCTGGCGACCTGGGGGCGTGGACCGACCAGCCCTTCTCCGGCGACACACGGCACGGGCAGCTCTACGGGCGGGGGGCGTGCGACATGAAGGCGGGGCTCATCGCCGCGCACTGCGCCGTCCAGGCGGTGCGCCGCTCGGGGGTGCGCCTGCGAGGCGATCTGCTGCTCGCCTCGGTGCAGGGCGAGGAGGACGGCGGCCTGGGGACCTACGCCACGCTGCGGCGAGGCTGGACGGCGCACGCCTGCGTGATCCCGGAGCCGACCGACCTGGCCCTGGTCCCGGCCAACTCCGGCGCGCTCACGTTCCGCCTCCGCGTGCACGGCCACGCCACCCACGCCGCCCGCCGCACCGAGGGCGTCAGTGCCATCGAGCGCTTCTGGCCGGTGTGGCAGGCGTTGCAGGACCTCGAGGCACGACGGCACGTGGATGTCGACCCCATGGCGCGCCGCTGGAAGCTGGCCCACCCGCTGTCCATCGGGGTCATCCACGCCGGTGACTGGGCCTCGTCGGTCCCGGACCTGCTGGTGGCCGAGGGCCGGATGGGCGTAGCGCTGGACGAGCCGGTCGAGGAAGCCCGCCGGGCGCTCGAGGAGACCGTGGCCGAGGTGTGTGACGCCGACGACTGGCTGCGCGATCACCCGGTCGAGGTCGAGTGGTGGGGCGGGCAGTTCGCCTCGGGCCGTCTTCCGGCCGACAGCGACCTGGTGGATCGCACCCTCGCCGCCCACGCTCTGGCCTCCGGCGACACCCGGGCGGCCGAAGTCTGGGCCGCGCCGTACGGCAGCGACCTGCGGCTCCTCGTCGGGCTGGGTGGGATCCCGACCCTCCAGTACGGCCCGGGTGACGCCACCGTCGCCCATGGACCGGACGAGTCGGTGCCCCTGGCCGACGTCGTCACGACCGCCCGGACCCTCGCCCTGCTGGCGCTCGACATCTGCCAGGTCGCCTGAGGCCCGCCGCCGCGCCGCCGGACCGGGGCCGTGGCGGGTTTGGTGCAGCGGCGCGGACGGGCACCCCCGTGGCCAGAGGAGGTCGAGGGCGATGGCGCGATCGCAGCGGACAGCGGCCGGGGAGGGTCGACTGGCCGGAATGACCTCGATCGCGGCGTCCGTGGTGCTGGCGTTCAGCGCCTGGCGCGCGCGGTCGGCGCCCATCCCCCACCCGCCCGAACAGCCGTTCCAGCCGGAGGCGCCCGACAACGTTCTCGGTCGGTTGGACGCCGCCCAGCGCCGGCTGCCCGTCGTGTCGTTCATCGCCGCCGTCTTCAAGAAGTTCGGCGACGACGGGGGCGGCCGCCTGGCCGCCCAGCTCACGTACAGCAGCTTCCTCAGCATGTTCCCCCTGCTGCTGGTGCTGACCACCGTCCTCGGCTACGTGCTCGACGGGCGACGCGAGCTGCAGGAGAGCCTGCTCGACTCGGCGCTCGTGCAGTTCCCCATCATCGGCGACCAGCTCGGTTCGAACATCACCTCGCTGAAGGGCAGCGCCGTGGCCCTCGCCATCGGTATCGCCGCGGCCCTGTGGGGCGGGATGGGGGTCGTGCAGGCCGCACAGGACATCCTGGCCAACGTGTGGATGGTGCCGCGGCGGCGGCGCCCGGGCTTCGTCCCCCGCCTGCTCAAGGCCACGCTGGTGCTGGTGATGCTCTTCGGCGGGCTCGTGACGACGTCGGCCATCGTCGGCCTCGGTGCAAACCGCCCGGAGCTGGGCTGGCTCGGTCGCGCCGCGATCCTGGTCGTCACCGTCATGGTCAACTCCTTCTGGTTCGGGCTCGCCTTCAAGATCCTGTTGGCCGAGCCCGTGGCCTGGAAGCAGGTCTGGCCGGGCGCCGTCACCGTGGCGGCCGGGTGGCAGCTGCTCCTGTT
>DASTFY010000358.1:0-2400 GCA_035719525.1 Acidimicrobiales bacterium | reverse complement strand
TGATCCGCCCCGGCCAGGTCTGGGGCCCCGGACAGGTGATGGACGACGGCTGCCTGGGGGCCGAGCGTTGCCTGGACGAGATCCGCCCGGACTACGACCGCGCCGTGTCGGCCGGCCGGGCCGTCGGCCTCGGGCTGGGGCTGAAGAACAGCGGGCTCGGCAACGGGTTCAAGGAGCACATCCGCGCCGTCGTCCGCTTCGCCGAGGACGGCACGATCGAGGTGCGGCACTGCTGGACCGAGATGGGCCAGGGAGTGCACACCGTGGCGCTGCAGGTGGCGGTGACCGAGCTCGGCGTCGATGCCGGGCGCATCCGGGTCATCACCGACACCACCCGGGAGCTGGGCGCCGGGCAGACCACGGGCTCGCGCGGCACCCTGATGGGCGCCGGAGCCGTGGCCGAGGCGTGCCGCGCCGCGATGGCCGACGGCTGCCGGGTCGGCGTCGACTACGAGGGGGAGTACCGCGTCGACTGGACCCACCACCTCGGCGAGGTCGAGCAGCCGATCATCCACTCGGCCTTCGGCTACGCCGCCCAGCTCGTGGTGATGGACCCCGAGACCCAGGCCATCGACGAGGTCGTCGCCGTGCACGACGTGGGCCGGGCCGTCAACCCGCTGCTGTGCGAGGGGCAGGTCGAAGGCTCCGTCCACATGGGCCTGGGCTATGCGCTCACCGAGGACTTCCCCGCTGATGCCGAGACCGGCGTGCCGACGAACATGACGCTGCGCTCGCTCGGCATCCTGCGGGCCAAGGACGTGCCGCCGATGCGGGTGAAGCTGCTCGAATGCCCGCAACCTCGGGCGCCGTACGGGATCAAGGGCGTAGGGGAGATCGGGCTGGTGCCGACGGCGCCGGCCGTGGCCGCGGCGCTCCATGCCGCCGACGGCGTGTGGCGGGCCGTCCTGCCCATGAAACCCAAGCGCGGCGCCGACGAGGAGTAGCGATGGGCGCGACCACGCCCGGGCTGGTCTGCGGCCATCACCATCTCTACTCGGCGTTGGCCCGGGGAATGCCCTCCCCACCGGGGCCGGCCGCGTCCTTCCCGGAGATCCTGCGGCAGGTCTGGTGGCGGCTCGACGCGGCACTGGATCTCGAGATGTTGCGCTGGTCGGCGATGCTCGGCGCCACCGAGGCGCTGATCAGCGGCACCACATGCATCATCGATCACCACGAGTCGCCGAACGCCATCGAGGGATCGCTGTCGGTGATCGCGGACGCCTGCGCCGAGGTCGGCATCCGGGTCAACGTGGCCTACGGCGTGACCGACCGGTGGGACGACGGCGGCCACCTGGCGGCTGGCGGCTGGCCGCCGCCCGACATGACCGAGGCCGCTCGCCGCGGCCTAGCCGAAGGCGAGCGATTCCTGCGCGAGGGTGGGCGAGGCATGATCGGCGTACACGCCGCGTTCACCTGCAGCGACGACAGCTTGGAGGCGGCCGCGGGCCTGGCCTCCGACCTCGGTGTCGGCGTGCACATCCACGTGGCCGAGGGCTCGGTGGACGCGTCGGCCGGGTCCCGCCTGGACACGCTGGCCCGGGATGAGTGGCTGCTCGTCCATTGCGTGCACCTCGACCGTGAGCTGCCGGGCACCATCGCCCACAACCCGCGCTCCAACATGAACAACGGGGTCGGCTACGCGCGGCCCGCGGCCAGGCCCAACCCGGTCGTCCTCGGAACTGACGGCATCGGCGCCGACATGCTGGAGGAGGTCCGCCTGGCCTACGTCCGCCTTCGCGAGGACGACGTGCTGGCCTCGCCGGATCTGCCGTGGTCGTGGTTGGAGGCCGGCCAGAGGTTCTTCCCCGAGGCAACAGAGGACCGCGTCACCTGGACCTACGACCACGTCGACTCGCCCTGGCACGTCGCTTTCACCCCCGGCATCCGCGCCATACGGGTCGAGTCGGCCAGCGGTGAGGTGTTGGTGGACGACGGCCGGCCGACGCGGGTCGACCTCGACGAGGTGCGGGCCAAGGCCGCCGAGCAGGCCGAGCGCCTCCACCGCCGCCTATGAGTTCCCGACGCGAAGGAGTGCCCGCATGACCGCGCCTGTCGCCCTGTACCTCCAGGACGCGCACCCGATCCGGGAGGGGATGGAGTACGCCCGCTACGCCGAGGCGCACGGCTTCGAGGCGGTCTGGCAGGCCGAGAGCCGCCTGGTGCGGGAGGCGACGGTGCCGATGGCGGCCTTCGCCTCCGTGACGGAGCGGATCAGGATCGGCTCGGGGGTGGCCGACTGCTGGAGCCGCAACCCGGCCCGATTGGCGGCGACATTCTCGACGCTGGACGACCTCGCCCCCGGCCGCATCATCCTCGGCCTCGGCGCCTGGTGGGACCCGCTGGCCCGCAAGGTCGGCATCGAGCGGAGCCATCCGCTGACCGTGATGCGTGAGGTGGTCA
>DASTFY010000357.1:0-11928 GCA_035719525.1 Acidimicrobiales bacterium | reverse complement strand
CCACCTCCCGCAGGGCCTGGAGTCCGTCCTCGCCGGCGAACAGTGCCGCCTCCGGCTCCCATTCCCGGACCACCGCCTCCACGGACAGGTCGCCGTCGGCGATGTAGGGCGGGTTGCTCACCACCAGGTGCACGCCGCCGGCCAGCGTCGCCGGCAATGCCTCGTACCACGTGCCGCAGGCCAGACGGACGTTGACCGCGGCCCGGCCGATCCCGGCCAGGTTGGCGCCCGCCACCTGCAGCGCCTCATCCGAGGAATCGCAGGCCCACACCGCCAGGTCCATCGGCACCAGCTCGGCCGCCAGCGAGAGGCCGATGACTCCGGATCCGGTACCGAGGTCGACGATGACCAGCGGGGATCCTGGCGATCGGGCGAGACCGGGGACGATGGCCAGGGCCACCTCCACCAGCTGCTCGGTCTCCGGCCGCGGGATCAGGACCCGGCGGTCGACGAGCAGGTCCAGCCCGCGGAAGGCCCAGTGGCCGAGCACGTACTGCAGCGGCTCACCCGCGCCGCGACGTTCGACCATCGCGTCGAGCCGGGCGACGGCCTGTTCCGTGGCCGGGAGCTCCAACCCGAGCGCCCACTCGGCGCCCTCCATCCCGCTGGCCTCCTGGCACAGCCAGCGGGCCTCGGTACCGTCGCCGACCCGATCCGCGGTCTCGAACAGCAGCTCGCGCCAGGTGATCACGGAGTCGGAGCGGCGAGCTGGCGAGCCCGCTCGTCGGCCATCAGGGCCTCGACCACCTCGTCCAGCTCGCCCGCGAGCACCTGCTGCAGCTTGTAGAGCGTGAGGCCGATGCGGTGGTCCGAAAGCCGGTTTTCCTTGAAGTTGTAGGTGCGGATCTTCTCGCTGCGTCCACCCCCTCCCACCTGCGACCTCCGCTCGGCCGACTGCACCGCCGCCCGCTCGTCCTGCTTGGCCTGGAGCAGCCGAGCGCGCAGCACGGTCATCGCTCTGGCCCGGTTCTGGAGCTGGCTGCGCTCGTCCTGCATGGCCACCGTGACGCCCGTCGGCCGGTGGGTGATGCGCACCGCCGAGTCGGTCGTGTTGACGCCCTGACCTCCGGGCCCCGACGCGCGGTAGACGTCGATCTGCAGGTCGTTGGGGTCGATGTCGACCTCCACCTCCGCCGCCTCGGGCAGCACGAGCACGGTGGCGGACGAGGTGTGGATGCGGCCCGAGCTCTCCGTGACCGGCACCCGTTGGACGCGATGGGGGCCGCCCTCGAACTTGAGATGGCTCCAGGCGCTGTCTCCCTTGACCATGAAGGTGACCTGGTTGAGCCCGCCCAGGTCGGACAGGTCGGTGGAGAGCACCTCGACCGACCAGCCCATTCGGGCGGCGAAGGCCTGGTACATCTGGAACAGGTCGCGGGCGAACAGGTTGGCTTCCTCGCCGCCTTCCGCGCCGCGTATCTCGACGATGACGTTCTTGCCGTCGTCGGGGTCGGCAGGGATGAGGAGCACCTTCAGCTCCTCCTCGAGGCGCGCCAGCTCCTCCTCGGTGGCATGGAGCTCCGTTCGGGCCAGCTCCCGCTCGTCGCCGCTGGCGTCGGCCAGGAGCTCGCGGGCGGCCTCGAGGTCGGCCTCGAGGGAGCGATAGCGGCGGAATGCAGCCACCAGGGGGTTCAGGTCCTTGTGCCGCTTCGACGCACTGCGCAGGCGGTCCAGGTCGCTGAGCACAGCCGGATCGGCGAGCTGCGCCTCCACGGCTTCGTACTCGGCCTCCAGGCCCTCCAGGCGATCCAGCACGGCGGCAGGCTACGTGGCGCCAACCGCCGGCGGCACGGGCACGACCTCGGCCGGCGCTCTGAGGAGGGAGGCCAACCGGCGGGTGACCGGGTGGTCATCGCCTTCGGGAACGGCGAGGACGAGCCGGGATCCACCTCCGAGCGCCAGGCGGGCATCCGACGCGAACGGCGCCAGGTCCAGGTCGATGCCGGCCGAGCACACCACGACGACCGGGCGGCCGGAGGGGTCGACGCCGATCGCGGCGCAGGGCCCGTCCCCGTTCCGACGGGGGACGGGTGGGGGCGCCGGCTCCAGCCGTGTCAGGCCGACGAGGCTCGGGTCGCGCACGAGGCGGTGGCGCAGCGCCCGCCCGCGTGCCAGCCGGTTGAGTGGGTGGGGGGGCGAGCTCGGTCGGCGGTGGACGGCGACCAGGCTCACGACACCGGCCAACGCCGCGGCCATGTCATCGCCATGCAGGAGACCTGCTGCCTCGCGGTCCTGCGGGCCGATTCCGACCTCCAGGCTCGCCTTTCCGTCCGGGCCGACCACGACCCGGCAGACCTCCAGGCCGGCCACCTCACCCGACAGCACTCCGTGCTCCTCGACCGGCTCGGCCCCCGCGGCTTCGATCACGTCGCGCTGCGCGGCCACGCCCGGCGAGAGCGCCGGAGGCACGGGGAGGGGCGCTGGTGTCGCCGGCCGCAGCACGCGACCGTCGATCATCCAGACGGTGGGCGCGGGAGCGAACGCCGCCGCCTGCCGGGCCAGCTCCCCGGCACCGCCTTCGGCCAGCACGTGGAGCGGCGCGCCGTCGTGTCGGTCAGCCCAGGCCAGCGGGCCGCCCAGGCCCCGATCGCCCTCCACCAGCACCCAGGCCGCGCCGTCGGCGAGCAGCGCAGCCCCGCCGGGCAGCGGGCTGACCGGGCTGAGTTCGACGTCGCCGGCCGGGCCCGCGTGGTCGCGGACGAGCGCCTGCAGCTTCAGCGCCCGCAGAGCGGCGTGGCGTGCCTGCGGGTCGGGTTCCTGTCGTTCCTCTACTTCTTCGCGCCCTTGCGCTCGCCGTAGCGGCGCTGGAACCGCTCCACCCGGCCGCCGGAGTCCACCAGCTTCTGCTTGCCGGTGAAGAACGGATGGCATTCGCTGCACAGGTCGGCGTGGATCTCGCTGCCCTTGGTGGAGCGCGTCTCGAACGTGGCGCCGCAGGAGCAGCGCACGGTGACGGTCTCGTAGGCGGGGTGGATTCCGGTCTTCATACGAGCGAACTCCCGGGAGGTGAAATCGGACGATCCAGTGTACCGGGCCCCTACATCGACGGTTGCTTGGCGATCTCGGCCAGGAACTCGTCGTTGCTGCGGAAGGTCTTCAGCCGGTCCATCAGCAGCTCCAGACCGGGCGCCGCGTTCCCGTCGGCGGCCAGGCCGGACAGCACCCGCCGCAGCTTCCACACCTGCTGGAGCCCCTTGCGGTCGAACAGCAGCTCCTCGTGGCGAGTGCTCGAGGCGTCGACGTCGATGGCCGGGAAGATGCGGCGCTCGGCCAGCTTGCGGTCGAGCCGCAGCTCCATGTTGCCGGTGCCCTTGAACTCCTCGAAGATGGCGTCGTCCATCCGGGAGTTCGTCTCCACCAGTGCCGTGGCGAGGATGGTGAGGGACCCGCCCTCCTCGATGTTGCGGGCCGCGCCGAAGAACTTCTTCGGCGGGTACAGGGCGCCGGCGTCGATGCCGCCGGACATGATGCGCCCGGTGGCGGGTGCGGCCAGGTTGTAGGCGCGGCTGAGGCGGGTGATGCCGTCCAGGATCACCACCACGTCCTCGCCGGCCTCGACCAGGCGTTTGGCCTTCTCGATGGCCAGCTCCGCCAATTGGGTGTGCTCGTCACTCGGGCGGTCGAAGGTGGAGGCGATGACCTCGCCCTGCACCGTGCGCCGCATGTCGGTGACCTCTTCTGGCCGCTCGTCGATGAGCAGGACGATCAGCGTCACCTCGGGGTTGTTCCGCTCGATCGAGGTGGCGATGGTCTTCATGATGAAGGTCTTGCCCGCCTTCGGCGGCGACACGATGAGGCCTCGCTGGCCCTTGCCGATCGGGGCGATGAGGTCGATGATCCGCGACGTCATGTTGGAGGGATCGGCCGGGCTCTCCAGCCGCAGCTTCTCGTCGGGGAACAGGGGCGTCAGGTCCTCGAACCTCGGGCGCAGGCGGGCCAGCTCCGGATCTCCGTCGTTGACGGTGAGGATCTGGAGCAGCGCGGGATTCTTCTCGTTCCGCGCCGCGACGCGGGACAGCCCGGTGACCTGGTCGCCTTTGCGCAGCCCGTACTGACGGGTCTGCTTCACCGACACGTACACGTCGTCGCGGCTGGGCAGGTAGCCGTTGACCCGGAGGAAGCCGTAGCCCTCGTCCCGCAGATCGAGGTAGCCGCCCACCTGCACGGGCTCACCGACGTCCTCGGGCGCGACACCCGAGCGGGCGTCACGGAAGTCGCGCGGCTCACGTCCGTCACCCGGGCGGTCGGTGCCCTGCGGGCCTTCGTCCAGCGCGCCGCCCTTGCGCCGGCGCCGGCGGCGCCGGCGGCCACCGCCCTGCCCGTCCTGGCCGTCCTCCCCGCCGCGGTAGCCGCGGTCGGTGTCCTCTCGCGGCTGAGCGTCCGCGTCGGCCCCGGTCTCGACATCGGCTTCGACATCGGCGTCGGCGTCGACGTCGGGGTCGAGGGTGGTCGTCGCGCCGGTGGAGGCGCTGATCGAAGACGGGGCCACGGAGCCGTCCACCCCTGCGGGCCGGTCACCCGACTCCGGGAGAGCGTCAGGCGGGCCGACGGTGTCGTTCCGGCGCAGCTCGATCTCCCAGTCGGCCAGCGGCTCCCCGTGCTCGTCGAGCAGATCCGGTTCCTTCCGGCCCGCCGGCCGGGCTTCGCCCGCGCCACCGCCGTCGCCGTTGCCGTTGCGCGACCCGAGGTCGGGGGCCCCAGCACCGGTCTGGTCCAGGATGCGATCGATGATCTCGCCCTTCTTCGCCCGGGACAAGGCTTTCAGGCCGAGGGCGGACGCGATGGCGATGAGCTGCTCGCGGTCCTTGCCTTCGAGCACTGAGCGTTCAAGGGTCTCCGCGCTCATGCGTTCCTACCTTCCGACGTTCCGTTCCAACGATTGACGTCAGCACGAGGTTCACCACCGACGGACCAGCGGTGGGCGGGGTGGATCCCACACCAGCCTTCCCGCAGCCAGCGAATGGGTGCGCAGCACGATCAACGCCAGGAGGAGGATCCACCTGAGTGAGGCTGCCTGCTCGGGGTTCCGAGCCACACTCACCTTAGCCAGGGCCACCCGTCGCGCGCAACGAGACGGTTATCTCAACGCGCGGTCACGTCGGCCAGGAGCGCGGCGATCGCCGCGGGCTCGTTCGGCGCGGCCCGCGTCCGCTCCGGACGGTCGAGGAGATCGGCCAGGCGGGCGGGGAGCTGCGGGCGCACCCCGGTCGCCCGCTCGACGGCGTCGGGGAACTTGGCCGGATGCGCCGTGGCGAGCGCGACCGTGGCGACACCCGGCTCCCGCCAGGCCCGGGCGGCGCCCATGCCCACCGCGGTATGGGGGTCGACCAGCAGCCCGGTGTCGGCGTGGACGTCGCGCATGAGGGCCAGGGTGGCGGGATCGTCGAAGCGGGCGGCCCGGAACGTGTTGGCCAGCCACTGCTCGTGTTGGTCCTCCTCGATGGCCATGCGGCCCGTAACCCGGAACTGCCGGATCTGCTCGGCGGTGAGACCGCCATCGCGTCCGTTCATCTCGAACAGCAGCCGCTCGAAGTTGGAGGACACCTGGATGTCCATGCTGGGGCTCAGCGTCGGCACGACCGCGGCGGTCGTCATCGTCCGGGTGGCGAAGAATCGCGTGAGGAGATCGTTGCAGTTGGAACCAACGATCAGGCGGTGGATCGACGCGCCGCAGTGCCGCGCGATCCACCCGGCGAGCACGTTGCCGAAGTTGCCCGTCGGCACGGCGAAGGAGACCGGTCGGCCGCCGAGAGAGGCCACAGTGGTTGCGTAGTAGACGACTTGGGCCATGACCCGCGCCCAGTTGATCGAGTTGACCGCCGCCAGCCGGTAGCGCTGCCGGATGGCCTCGTCGACGAACATGGCCTTCACCAGGTCCTGGCAGTCGTCGAAGGTTCCCTCGACGGCGACGGGGTGGACGTTGGCCGCCTCCACCGTCGTCATCTGCCGGCGCTGGACCTCGCTCACTCTGCCCTTCGGGTAGAGCATGACGATGTCGACGTTCTCCCGGCCAGCGACGGCGTCGATGGCCGCGCCGCCGGTATCACCGCTGGTGGCCCCGATGATCGTGACCCGCTCCCCCCGCTCGTGGAGCACGTGGTCGAACAAGCGACCGACGACCTGCAGGGCCAGATCCTTGAAGGCCAGCGTCGGGCCGTGGAACAGCTCCAGCAACCACTCGTCGTCGCCGATCTGGACCAGCGGGCACACGGCGGGGTGGGCGAAGGTGGCGTAGGCCGCGACGCAGATCTCCTCGAGCGCGTCGCGGCGCAGCTCGTCACCGACGTAGGGCGCCATGACCGCGGCTGCGTTGGCGGCGTAGCCGGCGCCTGGGTCGGTGGTGGGCAAGGGGGGCCACTCGGCCGGCACGTACAGGCCGCCGTCGATGGCCAGGCCGGCGAGGAGGGTGTCGGCAAACCCCAGCTCAGGGGCCTGCCCGCGCGTGGAGACGTAACGCACCCGCGCTTCACGCCCCGATCACGCGCAGGAAACCGCCGACCCGTTTCACGACGTCCAGGTCGCGCAGCTCGCGGAGCGTGGCCTGAACCGCGGCCTCCTGGGCTTCGTGGGTGATGAACACCAGCCTGGCGTCGTCGCCCAGACCCTCTTGCTCAGCGGTACGGATGCTGACCTCGTGGCGGGCGAAGACGCCCGTGACCGCATGCAGCACGCCGGGCCGATCGACCACGTCGAGCACGAGGTGGTACTCGGCGGTGGTCTCGTCGATGGCCCGGATCGGCACTCGGCTGAAGGTTCCCAGCGAGGCGTGCGTGCCCTTCTGCCGGTTGACGGCGGCGTCGATGAGATCGCCGAGAACGGCACTGGCCGTCGGCATGCCGCCGGCGCCGCGGCCGTAGAACATGAGCGAGCCGACCGCGTCGCCCTCGACGAACACGGCGTTGTAACTCTCGCGAACGCTGGCCAGTGGGTGCTGCGCCGGCAACATCACCGGATGGACCCGGACGGCTACGGCGCCGCTGACGGGGTCCTGCTCGCAGATGGCCAGCAACTTGACCACGTAGCCGAGGCGGCGGGCGCTGGCGATGTCGGCGGACGTCACCTTGCTGATGCCCTCGTGGTACACGTCGCCGGCCACCACGCGGGCACCGAACGCGATGCTGGCGATGATGGCCGCCTTGGCCCCGGCATCGAACCCTTCAACGTCGGCCGTCGGGTCCCTCTCGGCGAAGCCCAGGCGCTGCGCCTCGCTGAGGGCGTCGCCGTAGCTGGCACCGTCCTCCGACATCTTGGTGAGGATGTAGTTCGTCGTGCCGTTGACGATGCCCATCACCCGCCGCACCGGCTCGCCCCGCAGGCTCTCGCGCAGAGCGCGGACGAGGGGGATGCCGCCGGCCACCGCGGCCTCGAACAGCAGGTCCTGACCGGCGGCGTCGGCGGCCGCGAACAGCTCTGTCCCGACGTTGGCCAGCAGTTCCTTGTTCGCGGTGACGACGGGCTTGGCGTGTCGGAGGGCGGTGAGGATCAGCTCGCGCGCCGGCTCGATGCCTCCGATGACCTCGACCACGACGTCGATGTCGGGATCCTCCACCAGCGCGTGGCTGTCGCGGGTGAGCAGGCCGTCGGCCAGCTCGACGTCGCGCTCGCGGGCGAGGTTGCGCACGGCCACCCGGGCCACCTCGAGACGCAGGCCCGTCCGCGCCTCGATCACCTTCGACTGTCGCTCGACCAGCCGGATCAGCGCCGCGCCGACGTTGCCGCAGCCCAGCACGCCGACCCGAACCGGCGAGATGTGTGCCTCCATGCTCCAGCGTGCTCCTCTCGACGCTATGGGATGTCGAAGCGGAGGAGATCCTCCATCGTCTCGCGGCGGACCACCAGGCGGGCCTGACCCCCGCCCACGAAGACCACGGCCGCCCGTGGGACCTTGTTGTAGTTGCTGGCCATCGAGTGGCCATAGGCCCCGGTGACCGGCATGGCGACCAGATCGCCGACGGTGACGTCCGTCGGCAGCCGACCGTCCCGCACCAGCAGGTCCCCGCTCTCGCAGTGCTTCCCGACCACCCGCACCGGGCGGGTCCGGTCGGCGGTGACGGCCCGGGGCAGGAAGACCTCGTAGCCGCTGCCGTAGAGCACCGGCCGAGGGTTGTCGCTCATCCCACCGTCGACGGCGACGTAGGTGCGGATGCCTGGGAGGTCCTTGATGGTGCCGGCGGTGTAGAGGGTGACCGCCGCCGAGGCGACGATCGACCGTCCGGGCTCGACCAGCAGCCGGGCCATCAGACCGGCCTCCTCGGCCGACTTGCGGAGGACCCGAGCCCACTCGGTGATAGTGGGGGCCGACTCGCCTTCGACGTAGGCGACACCCAAGCCGCCTCCCAGCGTCAACGTGGGGAGCTCGAAGGGACGCGCGAACTCGGCCATGACGTCGGCGACCTGGGCGAAGTTGTCCACCGCGAAGACCTGGGATCCGACGTGGGCGTGGAAGCCCACCAACTCGACCGACGGGGACCGCAACGCCCGCTCGGCGGCCCTCGCTGCCGCGCCACTGGGCAGGCCGAAGCCGAACTTGGAGTCCTCCTGGCCGGTGCGCACGAACTCGTGGGTGTGAGCCTCGACACCGGGGGTCACCCGTAGCTGCACCCGGGGGACCGGCAGCCCTTCGGCGTGCAGCGCGTCGAGACGGTCCAGCTCGTCGACGCTGTCCACCACGATCAGCCCGACGCCCGTCACCAGAGCCATCCGGAGCTCGTCGACCGACTTGTTGTTGCCGTGGAAGACCAGGCGGTCTGCCGGTACGCCAGCCGCGAGCGCCACGTGGAGCTCACCGCCGGTGGCGACGTCGAGCAGAAGGCCTTCCTCGTGGGCCAGGCGGGCCATGGCCATGCACAGGAAGGCTTTGGTTGCATACACAACGTTCCCGTCGCCGAAGGCCTCTACCGCCTCCCGACACCGCGCCCGGAGATGATCTTCGTCGTAGACGAACAGCGGCGTTCCGTGCTCGGCCGCGACGTCCGCCAGGTCGACGCCGCCGATCAGCAGCTGGCCCTCGGGGCCGACCGTGGAGTTGTCGGGCAGCAGATCGGAGGGGATGCGACTCATCGGCTCACATCTGCTCGGGCGCGCTGACCCCGACGAGGTCGAGCGCGATGACCATCCCGATGCGCGCCGCCTCGACCAGCCACAGCCGGGCCTGGGAGAGCTCCGGCGGCACGTCGTCGGCGATCACCCAGCAGTCGTGGTGGAAGCCGTGCACGGCCGCAGCCAGATCCCGCAGCCAGGTGACGACTTTGTTGGGCGCCCGCCGTTGCGTCGCCTCCCTGACCACGTCCGGCAAATCGTTCAGAAGCGCCAAGATGTCGAGTTCGCGCTGGTGGGCCAGCAGGCCCAGGTCGACCTCCGCCAGCGGCCGGCGTTCGACGCCCTTGGCGTGAGCGTTGCGGGCGATGCCGGCCAGGCGGGCGTGCGCCATCTGGACGTAGAACACCGGGTTGTCCATGGTGCGCTGCACCACGATGTCGAGATCGAACATCAGCCGGGTGTCGATGGACTGCTGCAGGTAGGTGAAGCGGGTGGCGTCCGGACCGACCTCGTCCAGCACATCGGCCATGAGCTCGATGATGTCGCCGGACCGCTTCGAGAGCTTCACCCCCACGCCGTCGCGCAGCAGGGTGACGTTCTGGCCGATGATGACCTCGAGCGCGTCACGGCGGAACCCGAGGATCTCGATGGCCGCCCGCATGCGGTTGATGTAGCCATGGTGGTCCGACCCCAGGATGTTGATCAGGTGGTCGGCGCGAGCGAGCTTGTCCCGGTGGTAGGCGATGTCGGGCAGGAAGTAGGTCGGCTCGCCATCGGAGCGGATGAGCACCCGGTCCTTGTCGTCGCCGTGCTCGCTGGTCCGCAGCCAGACCGCGCCGTCGGCCTCGTAGACCCCGCCCCGCTGGCGCAGGTCGGCCAGCGCGGCCTCCACCGCACCGCTGGCCACCAGCTCCCGCTCGCTGGTCCAGGTCTCGAACGAGACGCCCATGGCGGCCAAGGTGTCGCGCTGGTACGCCAGCGCCTTGGCTCGCCCCCACTCGGTGGGGTCGGCGTCGTCAGGCATCTCGGACGCCCAGTCGCTCACGTAGGCGCCGTGGTACCCGTCGTCAGGGGGTGACGCCGCGTTCGCGCGAGCAGCCAACGACAAGCCGAACCGCTCCAGCTGGACACCGCGGTCATTGACGTAGAACTCGGTGTGCGGCTCGTAGCCGCAGCGGGCGAGCAGCCGGGCGACCGAGTCGCCATAGGCGGCCCAACGGCCGTGGCCGGCGTGCAGCGGGCCGGTCGGGTTGGCCGAGACGAACTCCACGTTGATGCGCTTGCCGTGGCCGAGCTCGGGCCGGGCGTAGCCGTCCGTGCCTTCCTCGACGACGGCCCGCAGGACGTCGTGCAACCACCCGTCGTCGAGCCGAAGGTTGACGAAGCCGCCGATCACCTCCGCCTTGAGCAGATGGGCGGGCGGCGCGGCGTTCAGCCGGTCGGCCAGTGCCGTGGCGAGTTCCGGACCGCTCCGGTCGGCTCCCTTGGCCAGCGGAAAGGCGTTGAGCGCCCAGTCGCCGTGCTCGGGGTTGCGTGGCCGTTCGAGCTTGATGTTGTCGGGCGCGCCGAGGTCAGCCAGATGGCCGGCAATCGCGGCGCGTAGCTGCTCGGGAGCCATCCGTCGAGCGTACCGGGGAGGTCGCCGCGGCCCCGGCTCGGTATCCTCTCCCAGTCCAGCCCTCGTAGCTCAGCGGATAGAGCATCGGCCTCCGGAGCCGTGTGCGCAGGTTCGATTCCTGCCGAGGGCGCCCTGTCCGAATCCCGGCTCATACTGTGCGGATGGCAGCAGGTGGCGAGGCCCGTGTGTCGGTAATCCCGGACCTTCGCTTCTTGCGCCCGGCGAAGGGCGAGCGCCGGGCGACGTACTTCGAGCTGTTCTTCGACTTGGTCTACGTCTTCGCCATCACGCAACTGTCGCATCACCTGCTCGCCAACCTCACCTGGAGCGGTGCCGCCGAGACGGCCGTTCTGCTCGTCGCCGTGTATTGGGCCTGGAACTACACGACGTGGATGGCCAACTGGTTCGACCCCGAGGTGCCGGCGGTGCGGCTGGTGCTCGTGTTCGTGATGCTGGCCAGCTTGTTGATGGCGGTGGCCGTCCCCGAGGGCTTCGGCGATCACGCCATGCTGTTCGCCGCCAGCTACTGCGCGCTGCAGATCGGACGCAACGGCTTCGTCGTCGCCGTCACCCCTGCTGGCCGGTTCAACCGCAACTTCCAGCAGATCCTGACGTGGAGCATCCTGTCCGCGCCACTGTGGATCGGCGGGGCGCTGGCCGACGCGGGCGCCCGCTGGGCGCTGTGGTTGACGGCGTTGGGCATCGACCTGGCGGCTCCGCTGATGCGGTACTGGCTCCCGCGCAGGGGTCCGACGCCGATGACCGAGTGGGAGATCGACGCCGGCCACTTCGCCGAACGCTTCCAGCTGTTCGTGATCATCGTGTTGGGTGAGAGCATCGTCCTCACCGGAGCGACCGCCACCGACGTCGGGCCGACCTCGGCGGTCGTCGTCGCCCTCGGCGTGGCCTTCCTGGGCTCAGCTGCCCTGTGGTGGCTGTACTTCAACTACGTGGCCGGGATCGCCGAGCGCCGTCTCGCGATGGCTGCCGAGGACCGGACCCTGGTCGCCCGCGATGCCTACACCTACCTGCACGTCCTGATGATCGCCGGGGTGATCGTGTCGGCGGTCGGAGACGAGCTCGTGATCGCCCACCCCGAGGAGCACCTCCACGGGGCCGAGCTGGCGGCGGTGGCGGCGGGCCCGGCCATCTACCTCCTGGCCCACGTGCTGTTCCGTCTACGGATGACGCACACCGTCAGCGTGCCGCGCCTGACCGGCGCGGGGATCTGCGTGCTGCTGGGCCTCGTGGGCGGCCAGATGTCCGCGCTG
>DASTFY010000356.1:0-9454 GCA_035719525.1 Acidimicrobiales bacterium | reverse complement strand
GCTCCCATGGCTGGCGACCTCGCGTCCACCAGGACGTCCGTGCACGCCGTGGCCGAGCACGTGCTGGCCGCCGCCCGTCACCGAGCCGCCGGGCGGATCGGCCTGACCGTCGTACCGGGCGGCATCGCCACCCCTCCATTCGGAGAGGACGGGCGCAGCATCGGACTCGTCGGCACCGAGCTCGTCGTCAAGGCGGGCGACAGTGAGCGGCGGGCTCCCATCAGCACGCTGCGAGCGGCGGGGGAGTTCGCCGGGATCGAGCCGGGCGCCCCGGTCGACGTCTACCCGCCGGCCACCCCGCTCGAGCTGGACGCGCCACTCGAGATCGACGCCGAGTGGGCCCAGCGGCTGGGCGAGTGGTACACGCTCGGTGACCGGGCGCTCAGCCGGTTCGTCTCGGACATCTCCGATGACGAGCCGAGCACCATCACGCTCTGGCCCGAGCACCTCGACGTCGCCATCCGGGCGGCCGAGGTCAACTACGGGGTCTCGCCCGGCGACGAGCACCTGAGTGAGCCCTACGTGTACGTCGGCCCGGACGTCGTGCCCTCTGCCGAGGACGGGTACTGGAACCAGCCCTTCGGTGCCGTCAGGACCTGGGCCGAGGTGGCCTCGCCCGAGGACGCCGTGGCCTTCTTCCACGAAGGACGAGCCCGGCTCCGGTCCGGCTGACCGCGGTACGGTGCGAGCGGGGGACGTCCAGGCGACCGCCCCCGGACGGTCGCAGTGAAAGGGAGCAGTTCGTGACCCGGTTGCGCTTCGGCATCTTCATGGCTCCGTTCCATCCTGCGGGTGAGAACCCGACGCTGGCGCTCGAGCGCGACCTGGAGCTGATCGAGCACCTCGACCGGCTGGGCTATGACGAGGTGTGGGTGGGTGAGCACCACTCGGCCGGCTCGGAGATCATCGCCTCACCCGAGATCTTCCTCGCCGTCGCCGCCGAGCGGACCAGGTCCATTCGGCTGGGAACGGGGGTGATCAGCGTCTCGTACCACAACCCGCTGTGGGTGGCCGAACGCATGGTGCTCCTGGACCACCTCACCCGGGGGAGGGCCATGCTCGGGGTCGGCCCCGGCGCCCTGCCCACCGACGCAGAGATGATCGGCCTGGACGCCACCGAGACCCGGCCGCTGCTGGAGGAGGGCATGGACGTGATCATGCGCCTCCTGCGCACCGACGACCCCGTCACCAGCAAGACCAGCACGTGGGACCTCCGCGACGCCCGCCTCCACCTCCGGCCCTACTCGGACCCCTTGTTCGACGTGGCCGTCGCCGCCGTGGCCTCACCCTCGGGCCCACGCCTGGCCGGCAAGTACGGCGTCGGTCTGCTGTCGGTCGGTGCGACGCAGTCCGAGGGCTTCGACGTGCTCGGCCTCCACTGGGACGTGATGGAGGAGCGGGCCCGCACCTTCGGGACCGAGGTGGACCGAGACCTGTGGCGCCTCGTCGGCCTCATGCATATCGCCGACACCAAGGAGCAGGCCTACCGGGACGTCGAGTACGGCATCGTGAAGTGGTTCAACTACTTCCAGCACGTCGCCGCCTTCCCGCAGATGTCGGTGGGCGACGCACGCCTGGTGCGGGAGATGATCGACTTCGTCAACGAATCGGGGCTGGGCTCGGTCGGGACCGTCGACCAGGCCGGCGAGCAGATCGAGCGGCTGACCAAGCAGTCCGGTGGCTTCGGCTGCTACCTGCTGTTGGCCCACGAATGGGCCGATCCTCGGGCCACCCAGCACTCCTACGAGCTGATCGCCCGCCACGTGATGCCCCAGTTCCAAGGGCAGGATTGGAGCACCGTGCGGGCCAAGGAGCGGGCGGAGGCCAGTCGCGAGCACCTCACGGCGCGCAGTATGAAAGCGATCGATGAGATGGTGGCCAAGCACCAGGCCGAGGTGGCCGGCAACTCGGGCTGAGATCGGTCAGCGCGACGGCAACGCCTTCTGACGCTCCTTGGCCACCGCCCGAGTGGCCAGCCAGCGGCTGGCCGCGGGAGACACCCGGGAGGCCACCCACGCCGCTCGCGCCTTGCCCGGCCGCACCAGCACGGCCGTCTGGCGGGCGATGGCCCTCACCACGTCGTCGGCCAGGCGATCGGGCGGGTATGGCGGGCCCAGGATGTCGGTGAGGTAGCGGCGGACGTCCATGCCCGAGGTCACCATGTCGGCCGAGCCGCGGCGATCAAGGAGCCCGGTGTCGACTGCGGCCGGGCACACCACCGTGACGGCGACACCCTTCGCCGCCGCCTCGGCGGCCAGGCTGGTGCTGAGGCCCACGATGGCGTGCTTGGCGGTGGCGTAGGCGGTGAGCAGGCCGACCGGGCCCAGGCCCGCCAGCGAGGCCATGTTGACGATGTGGCCCCGCCCGGTCGCGACCATGGCCGGATACACGGCCAAGATGCCGTTGACAAGCCGGACGCACCGGGCCCAGACCGCGCCGGCCATTCGGCGTCTGGCGGTGCCGTTCGAGCGTTTGTGTCGACGATCTCCGCGTTCAGCGCGGAAAACCTCGACACAAGCGTGCCGGGGCCGGGCGTCGCTGCGGTGCGCCGGCCAAGCCGGACGCACCGGTGACGCCAGGATCGCCATGAACGTCCCGAGGACCGTCCTGGCCGTCGGCCATCGCTCAGGGAGCGAGGACGAAGCCGTAAGGAAGCTCGAGCCGGTTGGCGGCCATGAGTTCGACGTCGGCCAGGATCTCGCGGGTCGGGCCGTCGGCGACGATCACGCCGTCGTTCATGACGACGGCCCGCGGGCAGAGCTGCAACGCGTAGGGGAGGTCATGGGTGACCATCAACGTGGTCATCCTCAGCTTCATCACGATGTCGGCGAACTCCCGGCGGGCCTGGGGATCGAGGTTCGATGACGGCTCGTCGAGGACCAGGAGCGCGGGATCCATCGACAGCACCGTGCTGGCTGCCACCCGGCGCCGCTGACCGAAGCTCAGGTGATGGGGAGCACGGTCGGCGAAGTCCTCCATGCCGACGGCGGCGAGCGCGGCGGTGACCCTGCCGTCGAGCTCGGCACCGCGGTAGCCCAGGTTGGCGGGGCCGAAGGCCACGTCCTCCCGGACGGTGGGCATGAACAGCTGGTCGTCGGGATCCTGGAACACGATGCCCACGCGGCGCCGGATTTCCCGCAGGTTGGCCTTCTCCACCGGCAGGCCGTCGACGGTGATCTCGCCGGTTCCGCCGCGCAAGGTGCCGTTGAGGTGGAGCACCAGCGTGGTCTTGCCGACGCCGTTGGGGCCGAGGATGGCGACCCGCTCGCCGTGAGCCACGGACAGGTTCACGCCGAACAGTGCCTGGCGCCCGTCGGGGTAGGCGAAGGCCAGGTCGCTGACCTCCAGCGCCAAGTCGCTCATGGCGCGACCAGGGCGGCAACGCAGATCGTCACCGCGGCGACGGGAACGGCGAGAGCCACGAGCCAGTCCCGGCGGGACGCCCGCGTCCGTCCGATGGCGGGCATGGCGCCGTCGTACCCACGGCTCAGCATGGCGACGTACACCCGCTCGCCCCGCTCGTACGAGCGGATGAACAGCGCCCCGGCCGACGTGGCGACCGCCCGGGCCTGCCAGAACCACCGCGGGTCATAGCCCCGCGACTCCCGGGCGATCCTCATCCGGCGCAGGTCATCGGTGATCACCTCGCCGTAGCGCACCATGAAGCTCGTGATGGCCACGAGCGGCCTCGGCATCCTGAGCCGCTCGAGGCCCCGGAGGAGCTCCGGGACCGCGGTCGTCGCCGCCAGCACCGACGTCGCGGCCACTCCGAGGGTGCCCTTGATCACGATGTTCCATGCCCCCCAGAGCCCGGCCACGGACAGCGACAGCGGGCCGACGTCGACCTGGTCCCCGCCACCGACAAAGGGCAGGAACAGGGCGAAGGCCAGGAACGGCAGCTCGATCACCAGCCGTCGGGCCAACCGCGCCAACGGGATGCCGGCCATCACGGCCACCCCCACGATGATCGCGGCGTCGAGACCGAAGGCCCAGATGGCCCCGCGGGGCGTGGCCACCACAGCCAGCACGAAGGCGACGGTCGCGGCCACCTTGCACTCGGGCGCCATCCGGTGGACCGCCGAGCACCCGGGCTCGAACAAGCGGTGGCTCTGCCCGCCGGCCATGGAACGTCAGCCCGAGAACGGCGCCGGTGGCGGAGCCTGCCGGGACCGAACGGCGCGGATGGCCACGAAGACGCCTGCACCGAGGGCGAAGCACAACACGACGCCGACGATCCCGCTCAGTCCGGTGGAGAGCCGCTCCTGGTCGACCCCACGGACGGCGTAGTCGGCCAGCGGCCCGTCGGCCAGCGCGTGGGCCTTGGCCGTCTTGTCGAACCCCGCGTCGATCGAGACCCGCTCCAGCCCGTCCGGCTGGGAGCTGGCGAAGGGGCTCACGAAGAAGGCGAGCATGGTGGCGACCAGCAGGCCGATCCCGACAAAGGCGCCGATGGCCCGGCGGCGGGCCATCAGAGGCTCCCCACCGTCGCCGGGACCCTGAGCTCCAGGTCGGGTGTGAGATCGCGGGCGCCGTAGACGAGGTCCGGGCGAGCGGTCAGCACCGCTCCCACGGTCACGCCGGTCAGGAGGGCTTCACCGATGCCGACGAGGGCGTGCACGCCCACCATGGCGGACATCACGGTACGGACGGACGCCCCCCCGGTGCCACCGATGGCGTAGTACAGGACGAACACCAGGGCGGAGCCGATGACGCCGCACCACGCGGCGACCGCGGCCGAGACCGTGACCCCGCGCCTGCTCGGCGGGAGGATCGACCGAAGCAGGAGGAAGATCCCGTACCCGACGAAGCAGGTGACGTAGCCCATCACGATGATGTTGAGGCCGAGCGCGCTGAGCCCACCATCGGCGAAGACCAGCGCTTGGATCATGAAGACCACGGCCATGCAGAGGCTGCCCACCCACGGCCCGACCAGCACGGCGGCCATGCATCCACCGAGCAGATGCCCGCTGGTGCCGCTGACCACCGGGAAGTTCAGCATCTGAAGAGCGAAGATGTAGGCCGCCGTCAGCCCGGCCAGGGGGATCTGGCGGTCGTCGAGGGTCCGGGCCGCCTGTTTGACGGACACTCCGACCAGCCCCGCGGCTACGGCGGCCCCGGCCAGGGAGGTCCTGGCATCGATGAACCCGTCCGGTATGTGCATCCGGCCCCCTCCGTAGCTCAGGCGGCAGTGGGTAGTTGCGAGCTGTTCGCAGCCACCCTGCCATCTGGATCACCTACTTTCAACGAGATGCTGTCCACGGTGGTGGGAGGGACCCGCAAGTGGGCTCGCAGCTACCCGCTGGCGCCGCGGTACCCTCCACCGGCCGTCGCCTTGCGACTCCGGGCCGTCGATGGAACCCCCCTGGCCGCGGTCCGCATCGCAGGACCGCCCGGTGCTCCCGTGTCGATCGTCCTGGTCCACGGCTTCTCCAACTGGTCCCGCAGCCGCGAGCTCCACCAGGTGGCCAACGAGTTGTCCGGATGGGCGCATGTCGTGGCGTTCGACCTGCGGGGCCACGGCCGATCCGGGGGCCGAAGCACGCTCGGCGTGAAGGAACCGTGGGACGTCGCGGCCGCGGTGACCGCGGCGTTGGCGTTCGCGCCGGACACCCCGGTGGTGGCGCTCGGCATCAGCCTCGGCGGCGCGTCCGCCCTGATGGCCGCCGGGCGGGGCAGCCCGGTGGCCGGTGTGATCTCGGTCTCGGCGCCCGCCTGGAGGGACTTCAGCAGCCCCGCCGGTGCGCGGATGGCCGCATGGTGCCAGACCCGTCGCGGGCGCGCCCTGCTCGTGGCCCTGAGCGGCACCCGTGTGGACGTGGGAGCCGGTGAGCCCGAGCGGGTGGCCGAGGCCATGGCCGCCATCGCCCCGCGCTTCGTGGTCATTGCGCACGATCCGCAGGAGCCGGTGTTCGGACCCGAGCACGCGGAGACGCTGTTCTCGTGGGCCGGAGAGCCCAAGGCGCTGTGGTGGACGCCGGGCGGCGGCCACGGGCGCTCGATGCTCACGCCGGAGCTGATCGAGCGGATCCGGATCGAGATCAGCGCCCAGCTGCCGCCGGCAGGGACGGCGACCCGGGTCGGCTGACGATCTCGGTCGTCGCCGCCACGAGGGCACGGCGTCGCTCGGTCAGCTCGGGGACCAGATCGGCCCGCTGCGCCACAACGGCGCGGGCCCGGGCGATCCCGTCGAGCTGGTGGACCCGTTCGGCCCAGCGCACCGTGACGTAGCCGGTGAGCGGGCCGGCGGCGAAAGCAGCCAGGGCGGCCAGCGGGCCGCGCCGGCGTCCGGCGACCACCGCGAGGGCGCAGTACAGCGCGCTGAAGAGCACCGTGCAGCCCAGCAGCTTGACCGTGGCTCGCATCCCTTCGTTGGCTGGCCGTGCGCCGATCCTCCGCATGACCTGGTAGGGCAGGAGGTGGAGGGCCGCGCCGACGGCGGCCAGCGGCGCCGTCACCACGGCGGCGGCCACGCGGCCTCTGAGACGGCGGCGGTATCGGTCGGGCGTCAGTCCGCCGGCCACGTCGGCGTCGCGCAACCCGATCGCGGCCAGATCGGCTTCGTACCGATGAGCGGCTTCGGTCAGCTCTGCGACCCGATCCGCCGTTTCCGGACGAGCCGCCGCGGCGGCGATGCCACGGGCGATGTCATCCCGCTCGGCCGGGTCGGTGGCGAGAAGGCAGGCCAGGCGCCGGAACGCCAGCTCGTCCTGGCGGGACGCGTACATCGGGACCACCTCGGAGAGCTGTGCCCCCAGGTGCTCCGTGAAGGCCCGAACGGTGGTCGCCGGATCGCGCCCATAGCGCTCGGACCACGGCTCGACGTCTTCGGCCGCGCCGATGCGGACGAGCGCCTGCGAGCGGAAGCGGGCCTTGTCGTCGTAGATCAGGCCCACCGCGACCGTCGCCAGGTCCGGGACGCCGTCATCGAAGGCGGCGCCGAGCGCGATGCGGGCCGCGCCGGTGCGCAGCGGCTGCAAGCGGGCTTCGTCGTGGCTGATGCCCTCGGGGAACAGCGCCACCAGACCGCGCTCTGCGAGGAGCGCTCGAGAGGTGCGGAAGGCCGCGTCGTTCCGGTCCTGGCCCCGCCCGCCCGAAGCATCGGTCGCATCCTTTGCCCGATGGACGGGCACCACCCCCGCCAGGTGGAGGAACGGGGCCAGCGGCACGATCTTGAAGAGGGTGGACTTGCCGAGAAAGCGCGGGTAGCGGGGCAGCATGGCCATCAGCACCAGCCCGTCGACCAGTCCGTTCACGTGGTTGGCCACCAGCACGAGCGGCCGTCCCGCCGGCAGGCGTGACGCGCCCTCGATGTCGATGCGCCGGAAGAACACGCGTACCAGGAGGCGGGCGACACGCGACATGATCCGGTCACCAACGCGGCTCGTCCCGAGCGTCGCCACGGCGGCGAACAGTAGCCCTGCGCCTTCCGGCTCCGGCCGGGCGGGAACGTACACTCGGCCGGTCGAAAGGAGTCCCCGACATGAGCATACTGGACGGCCCGCGGCGCGAGCTGCGCCGCATCCTCGACGGCGGCACCCCGCAATGGGTGACGCTCTCCGACGACGGGTCGGAGCTGCTGCTCATGAACGGCCGGCGGGTGCCCGAGGCGACGGCCACCTACCTGCCGCCGTGTGACCCGACGAAGATCCTCTGCATCCACCTCAACTACAACTCCCGCCGAGTCGAGTTCCGCGCTCCGGCGCTCACCACCCCCACGTACTTCCAGAAGCCGAACACCGCGCTGAACGCCCACCGCGGCATGCTCTACCGCCCGGCCGACTGCGCCCTCATCAACTACGAGGGTGAGGTCGCCGCCGTCATCGGCCGGCCGATGCGCAACGTGGCCCCGGACGACGTTTGGGACCACGTCGCCGGCTTCGCCCCGGCCAACGACGTGGGCCTCCACGACTTCCGGGAGACCGACGCCGGCTCCATGCTGCGGGTCAAGGGCCAGGACGGCTACTGCCCGATCGGCCCGGGACTGGTGGCGGGGGTGGACGTGCGGGATTCGACGCTGCGGACCTACATCAACGGCAATGTCGTGCAGGAGGGGCCGCTGTCGGACATGACCTTCGGCATCGACTACATCCTCGCCGACCTGTGCCGGCACATCACCTTGCTGCCCGGTGACATCGTCCTGACGGGCACCCCGGCCAACTCGCGGCCGATGTCCCCCGGCGACGTCGTCGAGGTCGAGGTCACGGAGCTAGGGCGGCTGACCAACACGGTGGCCGAGTGTCCTGCGCCCAGCCACAGCGTCGGCCATGCTCCGCAGCACGACACCGACGCCATCCTGCGCGTCGCGTACGGCGGTGACTGGTGGGCGGAGCGGGACGCCAAGAAGGCGGCGGCGGACGCGGACGCGTCGGTCGACGCCGTGCCCTCGCCGTCCTGAGCCCCCCATGACCCCTGAAGGGTTGACATCTTGCTGACCGATGCCGAACGGCGTGAAGCCGTCGACACCCTGCTGGGCGCGGCGCGCGACCACGTGACCATCGCCCCCATCTCGGTGACCTATCCGGCGGCCGAGGTGGAGGACGCCTACCGCATCTCGCAGGCCGTGGCCGAGGCCAAGCTGCGGGCCGGCGCGGTGCTCAAGGGTCACAAGGTCGGCCTCACGTCGAGGCCGATGCAGGAGGCGGCCGGCATCCACGAGCCGGACTACGGCGTCCTGCTGGACGACCTCTTCGTGCCCGAGGGCTCCGTCATCCCCACCGACCGCCTGTTCAGGCCGCTGGCGGAGGCTGAGCTGGCCTTCGTGCTCCGTGAGCCGCTGGAGGGGCCATCGGTCAACGCGGCCGACGTCATCCGCGCCACGGACTTCGTGCTGCCCTGCATCGAGATCGTCGATCGTCGCTTCAACGACCGCGGCGTCCTCGTCGACACCATCGCCGACAACGCGTCGTCGGGCCTAGTCGTGCTCGGTGGCAACCCGGTCGGTCTGGGCGACATCGACATCCGGACCGTGGGCGTGACGCTGACCAGGAACGGCGTCATCGAGGACACCGGCGTGGCGTCGGCGGTGATGGGCAACCCGATCAACGCCGTGGCCTGGCTGGCCAACAAGCTCCATTCCTTCGGCGTGCCGCTGGAGGCGGGCCACGTGGTGCTGTCGGGCTCGTTCATCAAGGCCATCCGCTTCGGGCCCGGTGATGTGATGGCGGCCGAGTTCACCACGCTCGGCACGGTGCAGTTCAGCGTGGCCGAGTAGTCGCAGGAGCCCGCGGCGGAAACCAGTCGGGGCCCGATGGCGTCCAACCCCCTGTCACGGCGTTCACGGGGAAGGGGTTCGGGATGCGGGCACGACTGGGGTTGGGCATTGTCATCGTGGCTGGCCTGGTCGGCGGCATCGCCGGCCCGGCGCTGGCGTGCGGCGGGCTGGTGGGGGAGAACGGCAGCATCCAACTGGTGCGCACTTCGACGCTGGCCGCTTACCACGACGGCATCGAGCGCT
>DASTFY010000355.1:0-2845 GCA_035719525.1 Acidimicrobiales bacterium | reverse complement strand
CCTGCTCTTGGTGGGGTGCGTCTGTGATCGTAGTGGAGTTTCTCGACGGCTTCGGGGGTGAAGTCGTCGAGGTACTCGTGCGGGGCGTTCGGTGTTGAACCAGAGCACCCAGAGCCGCTCCGGCTCGGCCAGCCAGGACGGCTTCGGCAGGCTCCCGGCGATGGTGGTCTGCAGCATGCTGATCAGGAGCCAGGAGCCAGGAGAGGAGAACGTCATTCGCTCCTGCCTCCTGGCTCCTGGCTCCTGGCTCCTTCGTGCTCCTTGAGCAGCTTCAGCAGCTTCTCCGGGGTGGCCGGGACGTGGCGGACCCAGACGCCCGTCGCGTCGTGGATCGCGTTGATGATCGCCGGGGCGTGCAGGTTGGCGGTGTATTCGCCGAGCGCCTTGGCGCCGAACGGGCCGGTCGACGACGGGATCTCGAGGATCACGTTGGTGTGCTCGCGCGGCATGTCGAGCGCCGTCATCACCTTGTACTCGTGGAAGCCGCGCGGGACCGGGACGATGTTCGGGTAGTCCGGGTAGAAGTCCTCCATCAGCGCCATCGCCACGCCAAAGGCCACGCCGCCGTCCATCTGGCCCTCGCAGAAGAGCGGGTTGACCGCCTTGCCGACGTCGTGGACCAGCACCGAGCGGAGCACGTCGACCTGGCCGGTGCGAGTATCGACCTCGACCTCGACCATGCCGCAGGCGAAGATGTACTGCTCGGTCGGGGTCGCCTCGCCGGTGTCCGGGTTGAACGGCTTGGCCTCGACCAGGTAGCCGCCGCGGCCAATGATCGGCCTGCCCATCGTCCACTGGGCCATCCCGGCGACCTCGGCGATCGTCATCCGCTTGTCGGGGACGGAGGCCGAGCTGATGACGCCGTCCGCCATCCCCAGGTCGTCGACCGACACCTCGAGCTGGCCGGCCGCCAGCTCGAGGAGGATCTGTGTGACCTCCTGGGCCGCCTGCCGCACCGCCTTGCCGTTGATGTAGGTCACGCGGCTGCCGAACGTGCCGGCGTCAAACGGGGTGGTCTCGGTGTCGCCGAGCGACATCATGATCGAGTCAAGCGGCACACCCAGCTCCTCCGCGGCGATCTGGGCCAGGACGGTGTTCTCTCCGGCCCCGATCTCGGTCACTCCGACCCGGCAGATCACGTTGCCGTCGCCGAGGATCGCGATCTCCGCCATGCCCGGATCGGAGCCGCAGGTCTCGCCGGTCCCCTGGAAGCCGGCGCAGATGCCGACGCCGCGCTTCTTGGACGGGCTGGCCGGCTGTTCGAGCGTCGGCTTCGTCGCGCGGCCGCTACCTTCGTCCAGGGCCCAGCCGAACGCCTTGGCGGCCGCTGCGACGCACTCGCGGATCGTCGCGTCGCGGAACGTGCCGTGCGTGCTGGTCGTGTCGCCGGTCCTGGCGAGGTTCTTCCAGCGCAGCTCGAGCGGATCCAGCCCGAGCGCCGCCGCGATCTCCTCGGTGTGCCCCTCATAGGCGACGTGCGCGTCGGCGACGTTGAAGCCGCGCATCGAACCCGAGGGCGGCTTGTTGGTGTAGACGACCCAGCCGTCGAAGGAGTAATTCGGGATGTTGTACGGCCCGCGGCAGTAGACCGAGATCTTGTCGATCCCGCCGCTGCCGAAGATGTTGTACGCCCCGGTGTCCTGGACGGCCTCGACCTGCCGCCCGATGATCGTGCCGTCCTTCTTGACGGCCGACTTGAAGTGGAGCTTCGGGTAGGCCTGGTCCTTGCTGGTCGAGAGCATCTCCTCCTCGCGGGTCAGGACCCACTTGACCGGCCGCTGGGTCTTGAGCGCCAGCAAGGCGGTGATGTGGTCCAGGCAGAGGTCATTGCCCTTGCCGAACCCGCCGCCGACCCGGCCGCCGGCCATCCGCACCTTGTGGAGCGGCAGCTTGAGGATGCCGGCGACGAACATCTGGTGGAGGTGGGGGGCCTGACTGCAGGTGTGGACGGTGACCTTGCCGGTCGCGTCGACCTCGGCCACGCTGGCGTGGGTCTCCATCGCGGCGTGCTCGCGCACACCGGTGCTGTAGGTGCTCTCGACGATCAGGTCGGCCTCGGGGAAGGCGCGCTCGACGTCGCCCAGCCGGATCACCCGGGTCGGGTGGTTCTCGTCGACCCGCGCGGTGTTGCCGCCCTCGTGGATCTGGGGCGCATCCGGCTGCATGGCGACGAACGCGTCGACGACCGGCTCGAGCGGCTCGTAGTCCACCTCGATCAGCTCGACCGCGTCGGCCGCCGTCACTTCGTCGACCGCCGCCACGGCCGCGACCGGCTCGCCGAGGTGGCGGGCGTACTCGTCGACCAGGACCGGCTGATCGGGGACCCTTAGGCCGTGGCGATTACTCGGCACGTCCTTGTGAGTCACGACCACCACGACGCCGGGATAAGCCTCAGCCTTGCTGCTGTCGATGCGCGTGATCCGGGCATTGGGGTAGGGAGCCAGCTTGGCCTTCACGTGCAGCATGCCCGGCAGGTACATGTCGCCGATGTACTTGACGCGGCCCGACACCAGACCCCGCCCCTCGGCCCGCAGCACGCGCTGCCCGACGACCTTCGTCTCCTGAGTCTCCGGCGTGGGTGGTTGCGCGATGGCCATCTGGATGTTCCTTTCTTGCTGACGAGTCGCTCCCTACCTCCCTCTCCCTCTGGGAAGGGAGTTCCAGTCCTCACGTTCCCATCCGGCGGCCACCGTCGGCGGCCACCATGGCGGGCTGCAGGCGCTGCGCGGCGTCGAGGACCGCGTCGATGATCTTGTAATAGCCCGTGCAGCGGCAGAGGCTGCCGGCCATCCAGCGCGTGGCCTCCTCCCTGGTCGGGTTCGGGTTCTCATTGAGCAGCGCCTGG
>DASTFY010000354.1:0-3127 GCA_035719525.1 Acidimicrobiales bacterium | reverse complement strand
GATGGTGCGATCGGGCACAAGCCCCAGCGCCATCGCACGACCGAAGATTCTGTGGGCGTCCTGGATGGTGCCGGGGTGCCACATTCCGGTCGTAGCGGCGGCCTCGTGAATCGTGTACGCGCTGTTGGCGTGCGGCACGCACCGCACCCCGTAGCGCGAGAACAGCCGGACCCACAGGTCGACGTCGGCGGCTCCGCCGACCGTCGGGTCGAACAGGCCCACTCGCTCGAAGGCCGAGCGGTGCACGACGACGCTGGGCTGCCGCGCGAACGATGAGTTTCGCAGCAGGCGCCGCAACGCCTCCCTCGGCTCCAGGTACTGCTCCCGGCGGAACGTCTGTGACCGCAGCCGCACGCCAGCGGCGTCCACGATCTCCGCGCCGAACACCAGCACCCGCTCGCCGGGCCCGGCACGGCGGATCGCGTCGCGCATGACCGTACCCGCGCCCGGCAGCAGGTAGTCGTCGTCGTGAAGCTGCTGGATCCACTCGCCGGTCGCCAGCTCCATGGCCCGGTTCATGTTCTCCACCATCGCCAGCGCGGGTCGGTTCCACACATACCGGTGCCGGCCGGGCCAGTCCACCAGGAACCGCCGGACTACCTGCCCCGTGCTGTCGTCGTCCGACCCGTCCGACACGGCGACCTCGATGTGCCCGGCTACCGATGCGTTCACATGGCCGACCGACGCGAGCGCACGCTCAAAGAGCGTGGCGCGGTTGCGCGTCGGCATGGTGATCGACAGCAAGGGTCTCGCCATGTCCGGCGCATCGCCGGGGCGCGAGTTGTCAAAACCCGATGACATTCGTCCGGCCCCCGCGGAATCGGTCGGGACCAGCACGGTATGTCACGGATCGACCACCCGCAAGCTCGGATTGGGTGCGCGAGCGGCCAGTTGTGCATCCGGTACCGGGCGCCTACCCTGACCCCTCCACATCCTGGCGGGACGTTCCCGGTCGCCAGAGGCCGCGCCAATGCCTGACGACAGCAACAGCTTCTGGTCTCGATCCCAACCCGGCCTCAAATGGCTAGAGGATGCGAGCGCCCGACCCCTCACCGCAGACGGGTACGCGGCGATCCGGTCCAGCCGCTACCGCCGCGAGTCCCACCTGGAGACGGTCGCCGGCTTCACCGACCACGGCGGAGAGCTGGTCGTCGAGGTGGGCTGCGGCATCGGCATCGACGGGTCCCGCTTCCTGGAGGGTGGCGCCCGCTACGTCGGCGTCGATCAGAGTGATGTGGCGGTGCGGACCGCACGCCAGATCTTCGACATGCTCGGCCTGAAGGGGGCCGTCGTGCAGGGGGACGCCACGGCCTTGCCGATCGCCAGCGCCAGCGTGGACTTCGTCTACTCGAATGGAGTTCTGCACCACATCCGGGACACCGCCGGGGCCGTGTGCGAGATCCACCGCATCCTGCGGCCCGGCGGCCGTTGCCTGGTCATGCTCTATCACCGGTCGTCCTTCAACTACTACTGCAACATCATGGTTCTGCGCCGGCTGGGCGCGCCCCTGCTGCTCCTCCCCGGCGGCGCGCGCCTGGTGACACGGCTGACCGGTGAATCCGTCGAGACGCTCGCCGGCCACCGGGCCCTGCTGCGCCGTCTCGGGCTGGCCTACCTCACCGACCGGCAGCTGTTCCTCTCCAACAACACCGACGGTCCGGGCAACCCGCTCTCCAAGGTGTTCAGCAGGCGCCAGGCCCGCCTCCTGTTCGCTGGGTTCGACCAAGTCCAAACCGAGGTCCACTTCCTGAACCTCCGGACCTTACCGCTACTCGACCGGCTGCTCGGGTCCGCGACGAGGGAGCGCCTGGCCCGCCGCCTGGGCTGGCACCTGTATGTGCACGCGACCCGCAGCGACTCGGCCTCGGCCACGCAGGCGTGAGCGCCGTGCCTAGGTCGGCGTTCGCGTGTGCGCGCTCCGAGGCGGCCGCAGGCTCCGGGCCGGACGCGCGAGCGATTCGCAGTCGATGACCCGACCGCCGTCGCGGGCCGGCCACAGCCGGTCGTAGGCGGCCAGCAGCACCGGCGCCGAGTGCTCCCAGGCCAGGACCGTGCGCACCCGCTCGCGGCCCTCCCAGCCCATGCGGCGGCGGCGGGCCGGGTCGTCGAGCAGCTCGCTGATACTGCGGGCCAGCGCCCGCTCGTTGTTGGGCTCGGCGAACAGGGCCGCCGGCCCGGCCGAGACACGGTGCTCGCTGAGCTCGTAGGCGACGACCGGGAGCCCGAAGAACATGTACTCCATGATCTTGTTCATCGTGCTCTTGTCCGACCAGTCGTTCTTCGGGTCGGGGTCGACCCCGAGGTCGGCAGACGACAGGATGCGGCAGAGCTCGTCGTCGCTCACCCGGCCGGTGAAGGTGCACAGCTCGGCCACGCCGAGCTCCTCCGCGTAGGCTCTGATGGTCGGCTGGTGGGGGCCGCCCCCGACCAGCACGCAATGGACGTCGTCGCGGCCGAGCTCGTCGCGCAGAAGCTTCACCGCCCGCACCAGGTGGTCCACCCCGTCCTGCTTGCAGATCTCACCGAGGTAGGCGATCAGGTGCCGCCTACCCTTGCGCCAGGCCGGGTCCGGTGGGTGGACGGTCAGGCGCTCGAGGTCAGGGCCGGAACGCACCACGTAGACGTCGGCCGACGCCATCCCGCCCCGTTCGAGCGCGATCTGCTGGTGGCTCTGGTTGGTGGTGATGACCAGGTCGGCGGTCTCGAACGTCTTGCGCTCCAGATAGCGCAGGCCGGCCAGGGCCCGCCCGCCGGTGGAGCCGAACTTGGCCTGGTACATCTCGGGTGAGAGGTCGTGGTGGTCGAACAGGAACCGCTTGCCGAACAGCTTCCAGAACCGGCCGAGCGGCCAGTAGGTCTCGGGCGGGTTGCAGACGTGGAGCACGTCGAAGCCGCGGCCGGCCACGGCCACCCGGACCGATTTCATGGTCGTGCGCACGAAGCACCAGAGGAACTCGGCCACGAAACCGAGTGTGCCCTGGGCGTCCACCGGCAGCGCGTACCGGTGGATATGCACGTCCTCGAGCACTTCGAAGGAGCGGGTGAAGCCCTTGGCCTTGGGGCAGATGACGCTTACCCGGTGGCCGGCCCTGGTGAGCGTGGTGGCCTCCAGCCACACGCGGCGGTC
>DASTFY010000353.1:0-3230 GCA_035719525.1 Acidimicrobiales bacterium | reverse complement strand
GGTTGGCGCGGTAACCGACACCGACCGCCTGCAGCTCCTTGCGGTAGCCATCCGACACGCCGGTGACCATGTTGGCCAGCAGCGCACGGTAGAGCCCATGCAAGGATCGAATGTCGCGTTCGTCGCTGTCCCGGCTCAAGGTGACGACACCGTCGTCCACCGACACCGCGATGCGCTCGTCCACCCAGCGGCTCAACGCCCCCTTGGGGCCCTTCACCGACACCGTTGGGCCGTCGACGGTGACGTCGACGCCGGTGGGCACCGGGATCGGGCTGTTGCCGATGCGGCTCATCACCACACCTCGCACACGACTTCGCCGCCCACCTTGCGGCGACGTGCCTCGCGGTCGGTGAGCAGGCCCTGCGACGTGGACACGATGGCGACACCGAGGCCGCCCTGGACGCGTCCGATCGACGCCGCCGGCTTGTAGACCCGATGGCCGGGCGAAGACACCCGTTTGATGCCCTTGAGCACCCTCACCCGGTCGTCGCTGTAGCGGAGCCGGATGGTGAGCGAGCGGCCCACCCCGGCATCCTCGATCTTGAAGCTGTCGACATAGCCCTCGGCGGCGAGGATCTCGGCGATGCCCTCCTTCATCTTGGAGGCGGGCATGGTGACCTCGGAGTGCAACGCCTGGTTGGCGTTGCGGATCCGGGTGAGCATGTCGGCGATCGGATCGGTGTACATCACCAAGAAGCCTTCCTGACACCGGGGAGCTCGCCGTTGTGGGCGAGATCGCGCAGTGCCACTCGAGACATCCCGAACTTGCGGTAGTAGGCGCGGGGACGGCCGCTCACCCCGCACCGGTTGCGGTACCGGGAGGCGCTGGCATCGCGGGGCATCTTCGCCAGGCCCTGATAGGCCTCGCGCTTCTCCTCGTACGAGCGCTCCGGGTCCTTGATCACGGCGACCAGGGCGGCGCGTGGTTCGGCGTAGCGCTCCACCAGCGCCTTGCGCCGGTTGTTCTTGTTGATCATCGACTTCTTCGCCATCACACACCTGCCTGTTGCCGGAACGGGAAGCCGAACGCCGCCAGGAATGCCCGGCCCTGGTCGTCCGTCCTCGCCGTGGTCACGAACGTGATGTCCATGCCCCTCACCTTGCCAACCTGGTCGTACTCGACCTCCGGGAAGATCAGCTGCTCGTTCACCCCGAAGCTGTAGTTGCCCGTCCCGTCGAACCCGTTCGGGTTGAGCCCGCGGAAGTCCCGGATCCTGGGGATCGCCAGCGTCACCAGGCGGTCGAAGAACTCCCACATGCGGACACCCCGCAGCGTGACCGACACCCCGATGGGCATGCCCTCACGCAGCTTGAAGTTGGCGATCGACTTGCGGGCCCGGTTCACCTTGGGCTGCTGCCCGGTGATGACCCTCATGTCGGCGACGGCGGCATCGACCAGCTTGGAGTCGGCAACGGCGTCACCCAACCCCATGTTGACCGAGATCTTCTGGAGCCGGGGAACGTCCATGATGTTGCCCAGGCCGAGCTGCTCCTTGAGCTGGGCCCTGATCTCCTCGTCGTACCGCTGCTTGAACCGCGGGGTCACAGGTCACCTCCACACTTGCGGCACACCCGGCGCTTGCGGCCGTCGCCGTCGATGGCGTAGCCGATGCGGGTCGGGCCGCAGTCGGGGCACACGATCATCACGTTCGAGGCGTCGATCGGCATGTCCTTGTCGATGATCCCGCCCTGCATGGTCTGTCCCTGGGGCCGCTGGTGCCGCTTTGCGGTGGCGACGCCCTCGACGATGACCTTGTTGCGTTCCTTGATGACCCTGGCCACCCGGCTCTCGGTGCCCTTGTCCTTGCCGGCGATGACCCGCACGGTGTCGCCCACCTTGAGCTTCATCAGAGCACCTCCGAAGCGAGCGACACGATGCGCATGAACTTCTTGTCGCGCAGCTCACGTCCCACCGGGCCGAAGATGCGGGTGCCACGCGGCTGCTGCTGGTCGTTGATGATGACGCAGGCGTTGTCGTCGAAGCGGATGTATGTCCCGTCCTGGCGCCTGCTCTCCTTGCGGGTGCGCACCACGACGGCCTTCACCACCTCGCCCTTCTTGACGGTGCCACCCGGTGTGGCCTCCTTCACCGCCCCGACGATGACGTCGCCGACGTGGGCGTAGCGGCGCCGCGACCCACCGAGGACCCGGATGCAGAGCACCTCCCGGGCGCCGGTGTTGTCGGCGACGCGCAGCCTCGACTCGGTCTGGATCATCGGGCCCGCTCCACGATCTCGGCGACCCGCCACCGCTTGCTCTTCGAGAGCGGGCGGGTCTCCACGATGCGGACCGTGTCACCGAGACGGGCGTCATTGGCCTCGTCATGGGCGTGATACCGCTTGCGCGATGGCATGGTCTTGCCGTACTTGGGATGGCGCTTCGAGGCCTTCACCTCGACCGTCACCGTCTTGTCACGGGCGTCGGAGACGACGACACCGGTGCGCATCTTGCGCCGTCCACGTTCGTCGGTCATGCCGTGCCCTCCTGCTGGTTGCGCCACTCCTCGATCTCCATCTCGCGCATCACCGTCTTGATCCTGGCCACCTCGTGCCGGACCTGGCCGAGGCGCGACGTGTTGTCGAGCTGGTTGGTCGCCATCTGGAAGCGAAGGTTGAACAGCTCCTCCTTCGCCTCGTCCAGCTTCGCCGCCAGCTCGCGGTACGTGTGGTTTCGCAGCTCGGTGGTCTTCACAGCTCGTCCCTCACCACGAACTTGGTCTTCACCGGCAGCTTGTGGGCGGCGAGGCGCATGGCCTCACGAGCCAGCTCCTCGTCGACCCCGGCCATCTCGAACATCACCCGGCCGGGCTTGATCACCGCCACCCAGTACTCGGGGTTGCCCTTGCCGGAGCCCATCCGGGTCTCGGCCGGCTTCTCGGTGATCGGCTTGTCGGGAAAGATGTTGATCCAGACCTTGCCGCCGCGCTTGATGGCACGGGTCATGGCGATACGGGCGGCCTCGATCTGACGGGCGCTGACCCAACCAGACTCCTGGGCCTGGAGCCCGTAGTCCCCGAACGAGACCCTGGTGCCCCCCTTGGCGGCGCCGGTCATCCGACCCTTCTGGGTCTTGCGGTACTTGGTCCGCTTCGGCATCAACATGGTCAGGTCACCTCCTCCCCGTCCTCGTCCCCAGCCTCCGCGGAGGGCTGGCCGGTCGGCGCGTCCTCGCCGTCGGCGACTTCAGTGGCCTCGGTGGCCTCGTCGGTCTCGGTGACGTCGACGACCGGC
>DASTFY010000352.1:0-6800 GCA_035719525.1 Acidimicrobiales bacterium | reverse complement strand
GTCCATCAGCACGACGTCGGGGCGCAGCTCCACGGCCAGGCGAAACGCCTCGTCACCGTCGGCCGCCTCACCCACCACGCCCAGGTCGGTCTCGGCGTCGAGGAGGGCGCGGAAACCGGCGCGGACGAGCGCCTGGTCGTCGGCGATGACGATCGAGATCATCCCGGGTGTCCAGGCAGATGGGCGAGCACGCGGAAGCCACCGCCGTCGACCGGCCCGGCGACGACGGTGCCGGCCAGGGCCGATGCCCGCTCGCGCATGCCGGCGATGCCGTTGCCGTCGTGGACGACGCCCCCGACGCCGTCATCGCGTACCTCCAACCACACGCCGCCGTCGTACCAGCAGCGGACCGTGACCCGCCGCGCCCGGGCGTGGCGCGTGACGTTGGTCAGCGCCTCCTGCACGATCCGGTACGCGGCCAACTCCACTGCCACGTCCAGACGTTCGGGGAGATCCTCGCGCTGCAACGTCACCTCGAGGCCGCTGGCCCGCATACCCGCCACCAGCGAGTCGAGATCCGCCAGGCGCGGCGATGGGGTTCGGGGTGCGGCCTCGCCCCGGCGGAGGACGTCGAGCGCGGCCCGCAGCTCCTGGAGCGCGTCACGGCTGGCGGCCTTGATGGTGGCCAGGGCGGGGCGGGCCTGCTCGGGCTGCTCATCGAGGAGGTGGAGCGCCACTCCGGCCTGCACGTTGATGAGCGAGATGTTGTGGGCCAGCACGTCGTGCAGCTCCTGGGCCAGCAGGAGACGCTGCTCGGCCGCCCGCCGCTCCCGAGCCTCCTGGTCCGTTCGTGCCCGCGACGCCGTCTGGGCGCGCTGGCTCCGCACCAGCTCCGACACGGCCAACACGCCGAGGAGCCAACCGGCCACCAACGCGAGGTGCACCACGCCCTGCCCCTCATCGGACCTCGGGTCGAGGAGCGAGGCCACGACGTAGCCGACGTAGCCCACTCCCGCCACCAGCCAGGTCGCTCGGCGCTGTCCGGCCTGGACGGCGGAATAGAGGGCCACCACCACGCTGAGGAAGATGGGTCCGTAGGGGTAGCCCAGCCCGACGTAGATGTCGACGGCGGCCATCGAAACGGCCACCGCCACGAGCGGCCGGCGATCCCGCCAGGCCAACGCCATCGGCCCCGCCAGCAGCAGCACGACGGCCAGGGCGTCGAGGGCCTTGCGCTCGGGTTGTTGATCGGCGGCACCGAAGGAACCGACCACCTGGAACAGCCCGACGCCCATCGCGCTGAGCACGACCAGGCTCCGGGGCCAGCGTTGCATGCAGGCCACGGTAGGACTCGTCGGAGGCGCCGTCGTCCTCCGAGCGGAGTACGCGGGGCTACCGCCCGGGTGGTACCGCCCGAGCCCAGCTGAGACGCACGTTTCCGCCCGGATCATCGACGTCCGCTCTCGGCGAGGCAACGTGGGGGTGCTCGATCCGGGCGTCCTGGAGGGCGGACGGCGACCAAACCGATCAGCGCCGCCACGACGTAGATGGCTGATTGCATGTTCAACAACACGGGTAGGTCGACACGGTCGACCAGCACTCCGGCCGCGACGGCTCCGAGGCCCTGCCCGAGGGCGCCGACGGCTTCTCCGGTACCGACGAACAGGCCGAGATAGGCCGAGGGCGAGTACTGCTGGGCGGCGGTGACGATGCCGACAGAGCACGACACCGCCGCCGGACCGACCAGCGCCATCAGCGCGACATACACCCAGATCGCCGTCGTGACGGCGGGCAGGTTCCAGCTGATGAATCCCCACAGCGCCATCCCTGAGAATCCGAGCGCGATCAACCGGCCGGGCGGCACCCGGCGGGCGGAACCGGCGATGAGGACGCCGCCCAGGATGCCGCCGACCGCCTGCGCGCCACGTATCAGCCCGACGTCGGCTTCGTTGCCACCGACACGGCGGGTGACGAAGGCGAGGAACAGGATCACGAACATTCCCTGGCTCACCTGCGAGACGGTGACCACGGTGAGCAGCGCCCGTAGCGGTCGGTACCGGCGCAACACCCGCAGACCGGCCACGACTCCGCCTGAGTCGTGCTCGTGGTCGGCCTCCATGCGCGGCAGCGGGGCCGCGTCGGCGCGCACGAGGGCGGTGGCGGCGGCGACCACGAGGAAGCTGATTCCGTCGACGAGGACCACTCCCGGCAACCCGGCGACGGCGATGACGATGCCACCCAGCGGCGAACCGACGAGGCGGGCGACGTTCTCGCTGACGGCGCGGGCCGAGTTGGCCGCGGCGAGGTCGCCCTCGTCCACGACCCGCACGAGAATCGACGCCGTGGCCGGGTTGTTCAGGCGGGTGAGCACGGCTTGGACCGCGCCGACGACGAAGGCCGGCCAGACGCGATCGGGCGTCACGGCGAGCAGGGGTAGTACTGCTGCGGCCTGAGCCAGGTTCGTCGCCACCAGGGTGCGGCGCAGATCCCACCGGTCGACGAGGTTCCCGCCGAGCGATCCGAACACCGCCGCCGGCACGAGCTGGCAGAGGAACAGCGCTGCCGTGGCCAACCCCGACCCGGTCGCCACCAGCACGTACAGCGGGAGGGCGACCATCATCAGCCAGTCGCCCGTGTCATTGACGAGACCACCGGCCCACAGCAGCCTGAAGTCCCTGTTGCGCCGCAGCGCCGGCCGCGCCGGCGGCGCCGCCTGCGCCGCCCCCCCGGTCACCGCTCGAGGCGGCGGAACATCTGCAAGGTCACATGCACCGGTGCGGCGCCCGCTGGGGGATCGGCTCTGGTCGGCGAGAGATAGGGGCGGATCAGCGCGTCGATCGCCTTCGACAGCGTGGCCAGCTCGCGCGGCGTCACGGTGACCCCGTAGGAGTTGAACTCGGCCGCCTGCTGCCATGCGTCCGGGAGCGACGGCGCCTGTTGCAGGTACTGCTCGGCCAGTCGGGCGTTGCGTTCGATTCCGGTGGCGAGTACGGCGTAGACGGCGCGTCGACGGCCGCGGTCGGCCTTTACCGTGATCGGGTCGACGGAGTAGCCGGTGTAGCGCGCCTGCCACGGCCGGTTGCGCCCGTCACCACCGGCCGCCTCATCCGGGGCGCGCTCGACCAGGCCGAAGCGCTCGAGGTGGCGCAGGTGGTAGCTGCACGCGGACGGCGACACCCCGACGCTCGGTGCGCATTCGGTGGCGGTCGCAGGGCCGAGCTCGAGCAGGTGGTTCAGCAGCCCGACCCGCACCGGATGAGCGAGCGCGGCGAGGACCCGCACATCGTCGACGACGTACCGGCTCTCCTCCCGGGCGGGGCGACCTCGCGACTGTGAAGGCATTCCTTCATGATTTCGCAGAACCTCGGGTGATGTCAAGGGAATCCTTCACATCATGGGCGGGAGCGAACTGTCAACTCTGGGCGTTCCCCCGGGGAGCAAGTTGGCCCTGGCCGGCGTCGCCGATCGGATGGCGGGAGAAGAAGTCGGCCAGTCCGCGTGCCATTGCGGTCGGGTTCTGCACCATCAGAAGGTGTCCGGCGCCCGGAACGGACAGGCGCTCGGCCCGGGGGAACCAGGACTGTACGAGTTCGCTTCCTTCCACGAACCTCTCCGCGCTCTCGGCTCCGACCACGTTCAGCACCGGCTGCGTGATGCGCTCGGCGTCGTCGGGCCCGAACCTCCACTGCTGCACCGCTGGCATTTCCGCCTGGAAGAACAGATCCGCTTCGGCGAGCGCCTCGCCGAAGGCGTCCGGCACCGCTCGGTCCAGGGCGGCGCGGTAGTCCTCGCCGCACACATGACGCAGGAAGCCGTCCAGCGCCCCCACCTTGTCGCCTGACCGGTAGGCGGCGATGACCGGTTGCAGTGCCGCAGCCACCTTCTCCGAGCTGGAAATGCCCCGCGTCGCCGGTTCCAGCAGCGCCACCGAGCCGACGCGCTCGGGCGTGTCCATCGCCAGCTGGAGCGCCACCAGCGCACCGTAGGAATGTCCCACGATGTGCGCCGTCGGCCAGCCGACGTGATCCATCAGCCGCGCGCAGCTCACGGCGTCCTCGGCGACGGTGAGGGGGCGGTACCCGCCGCCGTCCGATGACCGGAGGCGGCGCCGATACGGCAGGGTCCAGAAGTCTGTCAACTGCTCGAGCAGTGGCCCGTACCAGGACACGAAGGCACTGGCATGCACGAGCACGATCCGCTCACCGCTTCCGTGGGACGCATAGGTGAGCTCGACGTCCCCGAATCTCAGAAGTCCCATGGCGACCTCCCAGGGTTAGCTGCATAGAGACTTTAGTGAATCAAGTAGTACTGTAGTCGAATGGCTGATCTGGTCAAGGCCTCGAGGCGCTCGTACAACTCGCCCCTGCGGGCTGATCAGGCGCTGCAGACACGGCGCCGGGTCCTCGACTCGGCCCTCCGACTCTTCGCCGACCACGGCTACGCCGGCACAACCGTCGCCGCTGTCGCCGAGCATGCGGGAGTGTCTCCCGAGACCATCTATCTCGCTCTCGGCGGCAAGCGCGGCCTGCTCGAAGGGGTCATCGAAACCGCGATCACCGGACCTGACGACGTCGCATCCTTCGACGACGAGCGATGGATCACGGTCGCCAGGCTCCCGACCGCCGCCGAGCGGCTGGCCAAGATCGTGGAGTTCAGTTGCCAGATCTTGGCCCGCACCCGCCCTATCCATGCCGTCATCCGTGGAGCCGCGGACAAGGAAGCGTTTGCCGCCGCTCTGGGCCGGCGGCTCCTCCACGAGCGCCTGGTCACCCAGACCGAACGGATCCGCCGATGTCTCAGCGACGACCTGAAACCGGGCCTGTCGGTGGCCGAGGCGGGAGAGCGCTATTGCGCGCTGGTCAGCCCGGAACTCTACCACCTGCTGACCGTCGAACTCGGCTGGACCGCCGAGCGGCATGGAAGGTGGCTGATCCAGCTGCTCCAGACCGAACTGCTCGACGAAGCGAAGGGCGGCCGAGGTTGAGGCGTCGGCTGGAGGCTCAGGAGTCGTCGGTGACCTCTAGCCTCCAGCGCCGATGCCGAGCGCGCGATTCTCCTTCACGGCCGAGGTGTGGGAGCACGACGGGCAAGGCGCGTGGTACTTCGTGAGCTTGCCGCCGGATCTGGCCGACGAGATCGAGGAGCGGTTCGGGGCCACCGCGGGCGGCTTCGGTTCGGTGCGCGTCGAGGTCACCATCGGCGCGACGCGCTGGTCCACCTCATTGTTCCCGGACGCCAAGCGAGCCACGTACGTCCTGCCGGTCAAGAAGGCCGTCCGAGTCGCGGAGGAGCTGGTCGTCGGATCCAGCGCGGACGTGCATCTGGAGATCGCGCGCCCGTAGACCGCGCGCTGGCAGGAGACGGGCGCAGCTGACCAGGTGGTGGCGCCTTACATCCGCAGCGGGGTGGCGATCTTGTCGTGGTGATCGTCTGAAGCGCTGCCGGTGGGGCCGGGCACACGGCGGTCGGCGCGTCGGGGTGGTGCGGTGCGGTTGGTGGTGCCGTCGGGGTAGGTGATGGTGAGTTGGCGGTTGGGGGTGAGGTTGAGTTGCCAGTGCCGGTGGTGGACGGCGTGGTGGTGGGTGACGCACAACGGGAGCAGGTTGTGGAGGTCGGTGGAGCCTCCGTGTTCCCACCAGTGGACGTGGTGGAGTTTGCATAGCTGGTAGCGGGTGGTGCAGCCGGGGATGGCGCAGGTGGGGTAGAGGGCTTGCAGGGTGCGGCGTTGGGCCCGGTTGGCGAGGCGGGTGGAGCGTCCCAGGTCGAGTTGGCCGGGGGCGTGGAGGACGACGCCTCGGTGCACGATGACGGGGTGGATGTCGGCCTCGGCGAAGAGTCGGTGGAGGATGGGGGTGGGGAGTTCGATGGGGAGTCCCCAGTCGATGGTGGGGGCATCGGCAGGGTCGGGGGTGGTGGTGTCGACCACCACGACCACTTCGGGGCGGCCTGCGCCGCCGCGACCGTGGGTGAGGGCGACCAGGGCGTGGGCGCGGAGGTATCCGTGGCGTTCCAGGGGGTCGCTGGGGCAGCCGTCGGGGACCGAGTCGGTGTAGAGGGCGGCCATGGTGGCGTCCAGGCGGCTGTGGAGGGCGAGACCGGTTGCGGGGTCGAAGCGGCCGGTGAGGCACCACATGCCCTCCCCGTCGACCCAGCTACGTAGCCGGGTGGCTCGCCGTTGGCGCTCCAAGCGGGCCATGGCGTCATCGTGTTGGATCCGGCGCAGCTCGACGGCCACGGCCCGGGAGAGGTCCTCGGGGCTGCCCCCCGCGGCCACCTCCACCAGCCGATCGGCCCGTGCCGTCAACATGGGCCGTTGGTGGGGTTCCAGTTGCCGCAGGGCCCGCCCGATGACGTCGACATGGGCGCCCGACACCGTCCCGGCGGCCAGGGCGTCGCCCAGCGGGGGCATGGCCTCGGCGGTGCGGACCCGGTCCAGGATGCGGCCGGCGTCACGCAGGGAGCTGCGGGCGGCCTGGGCGATGGCTTGCTCGGGGAAGGAGGCCACCTGGGCCAGTTGTGCCGCCAGTTGCACGTCGCGCCCGTCCAGCCAGGCCCGCAGCCGGGCCCCCGCCGCCACCGCGGCGCGCAGTTGGTCCCGGTCCCGGCAGGACGGATCGACCGCCGCCACCGTCTCCACCAGCCCCCACACCGCCGCTATCTCCACACGAACAAGCGTACCCCAGGGGTGATACAGGGCTCGGCGGTGGTTTCGGAGCCCGCAAGAAGGCGACCGAACGAGGACGCGCCGGGTCAGGCCTGCGGCTGCGTGATGTTGACCATCCAGTTGATGCCGAACCGGTCCACGCACATGCCGAACTCGTCACCCCACATCTGCTTCTCCAAAGGGACGGACACGCTGC
>DASTFY010000351.1:0-13114 GCA_035719525.1 Acidimicrobiales bacterium | reverse complement strand
GCGTGGGCGGCGTGGACGGCTACTTCTCCGTCCATGGTCGCGGCGGCGGCTTCCAGGGCGTCGCGCTTGCGGGACGAGATCATCACGCTCGCACCAGAAGCCGCGAACTCGGCCGCGATGGCCCGGCCGATGCCCCGCGACGCGCCGGTGACCAGAGCGACCTTCCCGTTCAGTCCGATCTCCATGAGGGCCGGACACTACCGGGAGCGACTCGGGGCCGCCCGGTAGCGTCGGCCGCGTGAACCGGCTCGCCGACGAGACCTCTCCCTACTTGCGCCAGCACCGGGACAACCCGGTGGACTGGTACCCGTGGGGACCGGAGGCGTTCGGCCGCGCCAGGGCCGAGGACCGGCCAGTGCTGCTGTCCGTCGGCTATGCGGCCTGCCACTGGTGCCACGTCATGGCGCACGAGTGCTTCGAGGATGACGACGTGGCCGCCGTCATGAACGAGCGGTTCGTCAACGTGAAGGTCGATCGCGAGGAACGCCCCGACGTCGACGCCGTCTACATGGACGCCGTCCAGGCGTTGACCGGGCGAGGAGGCTGGCCCATGACCGTCTTCCTCACTCCCGACGGTCGCCCGTTCTACGCCGGCACCTACTTCCCCAAGGAGGCGTTCCTCCAGCTGCTGCCGGCGGTCGACGACGCCTGGCACAATCGCCGGTCGCAGGTGGACCAGACCGCCGGCCAGCTGATCCAGTCGCTGGACCGGACGGCCCGGCTGGCCGCGGCGCCCGAGCCGCCCGACGTCGCCCATCTGAACGCCGCGCTCCAGCAGCTGGCGGGCGCGTTCGACGCCCAATGGGGTGGGTTCGGTGCTGCCCCCAAGTTCCCCCAGACCATGAACCTGGAGCTGGTGCTTCGCGCCCAGGGGGCGGGCGGGTCGGCTCTGACGATGGTGACGACCACCCTCGACGCCATGGCCTCGGGCGGGATCTACGACCACCTCGGCGGCGGCTTCGCCCGCTACTCGGTGGACGAGCGCTGGCTCGTGCCTCACTTCGAGAAGATGCTCTACGACCAGGCCCTCTTGATCCAGGTGTACCTGCACGCCTGGCAGGTGACGGGCGAGCCGCGCTATCGGCAGGTGGTCGAGGAGACGATCGGCTACGTCCTGCGCGACCTGCGCCACGGCGAGGGCGGCTTCTTCTCATCCGAGGACGCGGATTCCGAGGGCGAGGAGGGCCGCTTCTACGTCTGGTCGCCCGCCGAGATGGAGGCCGTCCTCGGCGCCGAGCTGGCCCCACTGGCGATCGATTGGTACGGCGTCACGGAGGAAGGCAACTTCGAGGGCCACACCATCCTCACCCGACCGGTCCGGGGCGACCTCCTGCGTCCACCCGAGATCGAGGAGGCGAGGCGCCGACTGTTCGAAGCTCGTGCGTCACGCATCCGGCCGGGATTGGACGACAAGGTGCTGACGGAATGGAACGCCCTGATGCTGGCTGCGCTGGCGGAGGCGGCGGCCGCGCTCGACCGCGACGACTGGCTGGACGCGGCCAGGGCCAACGCGCAGATGCTGCTGAGCCGGCTGCGGCGAGACGACGGACGCTGGCTGCGGTCCTGGCAGGCCGACGGAGGTGCCCGCCACGACGCCCTCGCTGCCGACCACGCCGCGCTCGTCGAGGCCTTCATCGCCATGAGTAGCGCCACCGGCGAGGCCCGCTGGATCGCCGAGGCCAGGGCGGTGGCCGACACCCTGCTCGACCACTTCTGGGACGTGAACAACGGCGGGCTGTTCACCACGGCCGACGACGGCGAGACGCTGATCGTGCGCCAGAAGGACCTGATGGACAACGCCACGCCCTCGGCCAACTCGCTCGCCGCCACCGGCCTCACCCGCCTCGCCGCGCTGACCGGCGAGGCCCGCTACCGCCATCAGGCCGATCAGATCCTCCAGCTCGTCGGAGGCGTGCTGGGCGGCGCCCCCACCGCGTTCGGCCGGCTGCTCGCCGCGCTCGACATGCACCGCGCCGGCATCACCGAGATCGCCATCGTGGGCGATCGGGACGACCTGGTGGATGCGGTGCAGGCCCGCTACCTGCCCAACGCCGTACTGGCGTGGGGCGAGCCCTACGACTCCCCGCTGTGGCAGGACCGGACCGATGGCCGTGCCTACGTCTGCCGGGACTACGCCTGTCAGGCCCCCGCCGACACCGTCGAGGTGCTGATTGGGCAACTCAGCGGGTGAGGCTCTACCTTCACCCGATGCAACGTCGCTTGATGGTGGGAGCCGCCGCGTTCCTGGTGCTGGCCGTGACGGCGTGCGGGAGCGACAGCGGGTCGAGCAGCTCCGGCAGCGGAAGCGACAGCGACGACCTGTGCGCATTCGCGCAGGAGATGGAGCGGACCTTCAACGACGAGTCCTTCGGCAACGCCGACCAGGCGACCTTCGAGCAGATCGAGGACATCATGACCAACGTCCAGGAGAGGGCGCCGGACGAGATCAAGGCCGACGTGGCGACGGTGGCGTCGACGTTCAAGGACGTGCAGGAGATCTTCGCCGAGAACGACTACGACCTGACCAAGGTCGCGGCCGCCGCGGCGAGCGATGCCGATTTGACGGCGAGGCTCCAGGCCGTGAACGGCCCCGAGTTCAGCGCCGCGAGCGATCGGGTGAACACGTACCTGGAGGAGACCTGCGGCATCCAGGGGACCAGCTGACCGCTACCAGCGGCCGGAGTGGATGATCTCCTGCGCCGACCGTCGGCGGCGCGCGGCCGACCGGCCCGGAGGCTGTCCGCCCACCGGCCATCCCAGGGCGATGGCGCCGAGCAGCTGGAGGTCACCAGGGATGCCCAGCGTGGCCCGCAGGTCGGCTTCGCCGTGGAAGACCCCGAAGAACAGGGCGCCGACACCCTGGTCCTCCGCCGCGAGGAGCAGCGTCATCACCGAGAAGGCGGTATCCACCGTCCAGTACGGGACCGGCCAGGCGGCCGTCGTGCGGCCCAGGCCGGTGGTCGCCTTGTCGGGCTCGCCGTAGCGGGCGAGGTAGGCGCCAGGGTCGGCCAGCGGCAACGCGATCATCGGCGCGTCGAGCAGCCCCGGAAAGGCGAAGCCGGCCCGCTGGTCCAGCGGCAGGGTGGCGTCCCAGAACTGGTCGGCATCCGTGCCCTCGAGCACCACGAGGTGCCATCCCTGGGTCTTGCCGGCGCTCGGCGCGCGGGAGGCCAGGTCGACCAGCTCGGCCACGAGCCCGGGAGGGACAGGACGGGTGGGATCGAACGCCCGCACCATGCGCCGACGGCGCACGACCTCCGCGAGGCAGCCCGAGGGCTCGGTCAGCGGCGAGATCCCAGCTTGAGCAGGTCCTCAGCCATGGACCAGCCGTACACGATCAGCGAGGCGCCCTTGGCCGGATCGACCCCCTTGAACATGGCGACGACCTCGGGATCCAGCCGTTCGGGCTTGAGCAACTCGTGGTCGAGGAAGCCGGACTGCCCGTTGGACCTCACCACGAAGCTCTGCTCGTCATAGGTCGAGTCGACACCGAACCGCTTGGCCAGCCGGCGGCCCCATGCCCGCTCCTCCCCCACGGCGCGGTGGCCGGGGCGGGGGATGATGTCGCTGAGAGGGCGCAGCGCCTCCACGCCGTCGGCGGCCACGAACCGGGCCCCCATTACGACGTCCTCGTCCGGGAAGGCCATCAGGGCCCGATGGAAGGCCTCGCCCATGAGCCCCTTGAGCACGGTCTCCCGCTTGGCAGTCCGTTTGACGCTCAGGAGGCCGAGCAACACGCACGGCGTGCCCCCGATGCGCTCCAGGGTGGCGAAGGAGAACCCGTTGAGCTTTCCCTCGATCCGGGCCCGCGTGCTGAGCACCCAGTCCTCCTTGGACTTGGAGAGGACCCCGATCCCGAAGGCTCCGCCCATCGACGCCATTTCGTCGAGGTCGGCGTCCGTGAGGGCCGTGCTGTCCTTGGTCTCCACCTGGATCGCCATCGTCGTGACCGCTCCCGGCAGCTCAGGCGCCGGGACCCGTCCCGGCACGTCTTGGTGGTCTGCTCCACCGGCCTGGCTTGACCGGCGGGTCACCATTTTGCCACCTCCAGCCCGACCGTGGAAAAGCGCCCACGGCCGGACCGTCCGAACGGCTGGACTCCTACTGTCGGGGAATGGTGCTTCGTGAGCGGCGTCTGGCCGGTCTGGACTACCTGGCCGCGGTGACTCGCCTGCTTCAGAACGCCCGGCTGGTGAGTCCCGCGGGTGGGGTGTGGGAAGCGGCAGATCTCCAGTGGTGGTGGCGGCGAGATCAGCATCCTGATCCCGGCCGAGGGAGCGTGTGGTTCGACCGGGACGAGCCGGTGGCGGCAGTCGTTGTGACGGACAGGGGCGATCGGTTCGGATGCGATCTGATCGCTGCTCGTCACGATCTGCCCGCCGTCGTCGACGTGGTTTGGAACCGCGCCGCGGAGCAGATCGACCTTCTCGGCGATGCGATCGTGGAGATGACGATCCCCGATGACGAGACCATGTTGATCGACCTGGTGGCAGCGGCCGGGTTTCGAGCCACCGAGGAAGTAGGGGTGGAGTGTTGGATGAACGGCGCCGATCGGCCGGCGCCGAGCCCGGCCATCGAGGGGTTCACGCTGCTGGCACGCAGCGAGGTCGCCGATCGGCCGCATCACATGATCCTCCGCAACGGCGAACAGGTCGCCGAACGCCTCGACGAGTGTTCGCTGTACCGACCGGACCTTGATCTTGTCGTCTACGACACCAACCAGGAGGTGGCCGCCTACGGACTGGCCTGGGTCGACACCGTCACGAGGATCGGGCTGATCGAACCGATGCGCACCGAAGACCGCTACCAGCGCCGCGGTCTCGGCCGTTGGGTGTTGACCGCTGCGCTGGGCCGTTTGGCCGCGCACGGGTGCTCACGCTTCAAGGTCACCTACCTCACCGACAACGAAGCGTCGCGGCACCTCTACCTCGGAGCAGGGTTCGTTCCGGGCGCAGTCAGCCGCACCTATCGACGCGGCGGTTGACGCAGCTGCTACAGCACCACCGCTTCGTGGCCGAAGGCCACCCGTAGCTCGCCGACCACCCGCGGGAGGTCGACGCGGTGCTGGTCGGGCAGGCGGAGGACCTTGCCCTCGCCCAGGTGGAGGTAGACCGGTGACTCCCCCGGGTGCTCGGCCAGCATGGCCTTGAGCCGAACGATGCGCTCCTCCGAGAGGGCCGTCGCCGGCAGGTTCAGGCGCAGCGCCGGCGCGGCCTCTGCTGAGCCCTCGAAGACCGTGATGTCCATGCCGATGAGCTTCACGGTCTCGTCCCGCCTGTCGATCCTGGCCTTGACCAGGACGATCGCGTCGTCGGCGAGCTTGTAGCCCTGCTCCTGCATCACCCGGGGGAACAGGGTGACCTCGACGGAGGCCTGCAGGTCCTCGAGCACGAAGACGCCCATGGGGTCGCCCTTCTTGGTGAACTTCCGCTGGAGCGCGGTCACCACGCCGCCGATGGTGAGCACCTCGCCTTCGGGACGCTCCTCCAGATCGGCGATCGTGGCGTCCGAGCGACGGCGCAGGGCACCCTCCACCCCCATCAGCGGGTGGTCGGAGACGTACAGGCCCAGCATCTCCTTCTCGAAGCGGAGCCGCTGCACCTTGTCGAAGTCCACGTCGGGTATGGCGACCCGCTCGCTGAAGCCGCCGCCGACGGCGCCCGACTCCTCGAACAAGCTCATCACGCCCTGGTCGCGCTCGCGTCGGCGTTGCAGGGTGGCGTCGATGATCTGCTCGAAGACGTGCAGGAGGCCCTTGCGGGGATGGCCGAGCGTGTCGAAGGCGCCCCCCTTGATGAGCGACTCGACGCTGCGCTTGTTGAGCACGGATGGATCGACCCGCTCCACGAAGTCGTAGAACGACGCGTACGGGCCGTTGCGCTCTCGCTCCTCGACGATGAGGGCGACCAGCCCCTCACCCACGTTGCGCACCGCCGACATCCCGAACGGGATGAGACCGATGCACCCGCCCGGCAGCGGCACCCCCGGTGGCGCATCCTCCACGCCCAGCGCGGTGAAGGCCGACGCCGACACGTTGACATCGGGGTTGAGCACCTTGATGCCCATGGCCCGGCAGTCGGCCAGGTAGACCGCGGCCCTCTCCAGGCTGGTCTTGACGCTGGTCAGCAGGCAGGCCAGGTACTCGACCGGGTAGTGGGCCTTGAGGTAGGCCGTCTGGTAGGTGATGAGGCCGTAGCCGAAGGTGTGGCTCTTGTTGAAGGCGTAGTCGGCGAAGCCTTCGATGATGTCGAACAGCTGCTTGCCCAGCTCGCGCCCGTAACCGGTGGTCTCGCAGCCCTCCTCGAACTTGGCCCGCTCCTTGGCCATCAGCGCTCGGATCTTCTTGCCGCAGGCCTTGCGCAGGTTGTCGGCATCGGCCAGGGAGTAGCCGGCGAAGCGCTGGCTCATGCGCATCACCGACTCCTGGTAGATCATCAGGCCGTAGGTGTCGGCCAGGACCTCCTCGGCGTCGGGATGGATGTACGTGACGGGCTTGCGGCCGTTCTTGCGGTCGGCGTAGTCGTAGTGCATGTTGACGCCCATCGGCCCGGGCCGGTAGAGGGCGAGGACGGCGGACACGTCGCCGAAGTCGGTGGGGGCCAGTGAGCGCAGCAGCGCCCGCATGGGCGTGGACTCCAGCTGGAACACGCCGAGCGTGTCACCCTGGCCCAACAGCTCGAACACCGCCGGGTCGTCCAGGGGAACGGTGTCGATGTCGAAGTCGGGATCCATGGTCGCTCGGACCAGGGCAACGGTGTCGGTGATGACATCCAGGTTGCGCAGGCCGAGGAAGTCCATCTTGAGCAGGCCCAGCGCCTCGACGCCGTGCATCTCGTACTGCGTCACGATGGGCGCCGACTCCACGGGCTGGCCGGGCTCGGGCTTGCGCTGGATGGGCAGGTAGGTAGTCAACGGCTCCTTGGTGATGACCACCGCCGCGGCGTGGATCCCGTCCTGGCGCCTCAGGCCTTCGAGCCCCAGCGCCACATCGACCACCTGCTTGACGTCGGGGTCGGCGCCGTACATGGCCCGGAGGTCGGCCGCCGCCTTGTAGCCGTCGGCAAAGGCGGGGCTCTCCTCGAGGCAGTACTTGAGCGGGGTGTCCCGGCCCATGACCAACGGCGGCATGGCCTTGGCCACCCGGTCCCCCAGGGCGTACGGGTGACCGAGCACGCGAGCGGCGTCACGCACCGCGGCGCGGGCCTTGATAGTCGAGTAGGTGATGATCTGCGCGACGTGGTCACGCCCGTACTTCTGGGCGGCGTAGCGGATCATCTCGTCCCGGTACCGGGAGTCGAAGTCCATGTCGATGTCGGGCATCGAGATGCGGCTGGGGTTGAGGAACCGCTCGAACAGCAGGTCGTAGCGGATGGGGTCGAGGTCGGTGATGCTGAGGCTGTAGGCCACCGCGCAACCCGCGGCGCTGCCTCTTCCGGGCCCGACACGGATGCCGTTGTCCCTGGCGTGCTTGATCAGGTCCCACACGATCAGGAAGTAGGAGCTGAAGCCCATATCGGCGATGGTGTCGAGCTCGAACTTCAGCCGGTCACTGACCTCGTCCGACAGCGCCGGGCCCCACCGCCGGTGGGCGCCTTCCAGCGTGAGGTGTCCCAGGTACTCGGTGGCGTCGGCAAAGCCGTCCGGGATCGGGAACTCGGGCAGCCTGGGCTGGCCGAAGTCGATCGTCACGTCGGCCCGCTCGGCGATCCACAGCGTGTTGTCGCACGCCGAGGGGACCTCACGGAAGAGGTAGCGCATCTCCTGCGCCGCCTTCAGGTAGTGCTGATCCCCCTCGAAGTGGAACCGCTTCGGGTCGCTCCTGAGCGCCCCCGTCTGGACGCACAGCAGTGCATCGTGGGACAGGTGATCCTCGCGGTGGGTGTAATGGCTGTCGTTGGTGGCGAGGAGGGGCGCGTCGATGTGCCGTGCGATCTCGATCAACTTGGGGTTCGTCTCGCGCTGTGCCGGCAGCCCCTGGTCCTGCAGCTCCACGAAGAGGTTGTCCCGCCCGAAGATGTCCTGAAGCCGGCCCGCCTTGTCCCGCGCCCCGGCCTCGTCCCCCTGCACGAGCGATTGCAGGACATGCCCCCCGAGGCAGCCGGTCGTGGCGATCAGTCCTGCGTGATGGCGTTCGAGCAACTCCCAATCGAGGCGGGGCTTGTAGTAGTAGCCCTCCAGGAACGCCCGGCTCGAGAGCTGGATCAGGTTCCGGTAGCCCTCGTCGGTCTCGGCCAGCAGGGTCAGGTGGTAGTAGAGCTTGCGGCCGCCCTCGGTGTCCCCGCCCGTGTCGTCGACGCGTCCCCGGCGGGCCGGTCGCTCGGAGCGATGGTCGTGGGCCATGTAGGCCTCGGTGCCGAGCACCGGCTTGACTCCCTGGGCCAGGCAGGCCCGGTAGAAGTCCAGGATGCCGTACATGTTGCCGTGGTCGGTGATGCCGAGCGCCGGCTGTCCGTCCGCCGCGGCCGCGGCGACCAGATCCTCGATTCGGGAGGCGCCGTCCAGCATCGAATACTCGGTGTGGACGTGCAGGTGGGTGAACGAGTCGCCCACGACGGCGGGCCTCCCTTGGCTGGGGTTGTCTGGCTGGGTTGTCTGGCTGGGTTGTCTGGCGGGGGGACGAAGCGAGTTACAGCGGTGTGCTTTGCGAGGGTACCACCAGCGCCGGAAGGCCCCGCGGCCTGCTCGCCGCGCCCGGGTGAGGTGACCTACAGATAGGTGCCGGGGCGGTCGCGGCCGGGCTCCTGTGGCTGGGGCGGGCCCTGGCCAGGCATGAGCTGGCCCCGCATCTGTTCGAGCTGCTGTCGCGCCGCGAGCTGCTGGGCGAACAGGGTGGCCTGGATGCCGTGGAAGAGCCCCTCCAGCCAGCCGACGAGCTGGGCCTGGGCCACGCGCAGCTGCGCCTCGGTAGGCACCTCGCCGTCGTCGAAGGGCGGGGCGAGCTGGCGCAGCTCCTCCCCCAGATCGGGCGACAGGGCGTCGGCGAGCTCCTCCACTGAAATGCGGTAGATCTCGCCCATGCGCTCCCGAGAGCGCTCGTCCAGGGGCGCGGCGCGCACCTCCTCCAGGAGTTGCTTCACCATGGAGCCGATCCGCATGACCTTGGCCGGCGACTCGATCGCCTCGGTGCCTGACGGCTGTGGATCAGGGGTGGCGCCGTGGGCGCCAGGAGGCAGGATCTCGGGCTGGTCCGCGCCGGCGGGCGCCGGCGGCATCGGGTTCGATTCGGACATCACGCTCCTACTCGTTCGGACGGATCATGCCCCACGGGTGCCGAGCAGCGGAACCCGGACCTCGTCGGAGGTCAGTGAACCGTGCCGGCACCGCAACACGATGGCGCCGGTGTCGGCCGGGTCGTCGAAGCTGACGGGGTCCCGCGCCACCACGGCCACGTCTCCCAGCCGGGAGCGAGCGGCGCCGCTCACCGTCGGACCGAGCCAGCCGCCGTCGACCACCTCGTCCACGCTGACGACCCAGGCCCGCGCGGACTGGGCCTCGCTGGCCGCGGCCAGCACCGAGCGCTCGGCGCCGGGCCGGGCGTGCAGCCAACGGAACCGCCCTTCTCCGGACAGCAGCCGGCACAGCCCCACGGCGTCGGGGGCCAGCGGCAGGATCTCGGGGACGTCGACCTGCCCGTGGTCGGCGGTGACGACGAGGGCGGCGTCGGACGGCAGCACGGCGGCCACGTCGGCCACCAGCCGGTCCACGGCCGCGAGTTCCGCGTCGTAGTGCCGTCCCAGGCCGTACTCGTGGGCGATCTTGTCGATCCCGTCGTAATAGCCGTACACGAAGGGCTCACCGGCGGCCAGGAGTCGCCCCACCTCGACGGCCAGGTTCGAGGGCATCCGCCAGCCGACGTGGCGCACGCCGGCCAGGTGGGCCTCGGTGAAGCCGCTCCCGACGAACTCGGTCTTGGCCACGACCGGGACGGACGACCCGAGGAACGGTCGGCGCGGCTGCACCTCGGTCGGCACCAGGCGCCGTCGGGCGTCGCCGGCCGAGGTGTTCCAGCGCAGGACGTTCAGCACCTCGCCGTGCATCGCCATCCGGTAGCCCACGACGCCGTGCTCGCCCGGTGTCAAGCCGGTGACGATGCTGGTCAGCGCGGTCGCCGTGGTCGTCGGGGCGACCGCGTCGATCGGCCCTCCCGCCATCGACGACATGGTCGGCGCCAGCGGGGCCCGCTCCACGAGTTGGTCCCACCCCAGCCCGTCGAGCACGAGGAGCACCACCTGGCCCGCTCCCTTGGCCGGGGTGGGGAACCAGGCCGGCAGCTCACCCGTACCAGCCGGCCCGAGCAGGGCCGGCACCAGGTTGGTGAGGCAAGCTCCGGCGTAGTCCGGCACAAGCGGGCGGGCGGGCACGGTGGCCCAGTCCACCACCTGGTGCCGGCAGGTGCCAACATCCTGAGGCGGTGCCGTCGCCGGGTCGTACCATGGAGCCATGCGGGTCTCGACGCGAGGTGACTACGCCTGTCGGGCGCTGCTGTCCCTCACGCTGCATCCCGACGCCGGCCCGACCTCGGTGCGGGACATCGCGGAGCGCACCGGCCTTCCCCAGCCCTACCTGGAGCAGATCCTCCTGGCGCTCAAGGGGGCCGGGCTCGTGCGCTCCAAGCGGGGCGTGGGCGGCGGCTACATCCTCGCTCGGGCGCCAGAGGGCATCCGCTTGTCGGACATCGTCAGCGCGGTCGACGGGCCGATCACGCTCGGCGACTTCGGGCAGCCCCATCAGGACGGCGCCTGCGACCATGAAGGGCAGTGCGTGCTACTGGCCATCTGGGCCGACGTGGGAGCGCACATGCGCCAGCACCTCGACGGCTACACGCTGGCCGACGTGGCCAGCCAGGCCCGCGGCGAGGCTCCTTGGCCCGAACCCATCGACGACCGCCTCGAGGTCTGACCGCGGCCGTCCTAGCGCAGCCCGAGCAGCACCTGGGAAAGATCGGCGGGCAGGGGGGAGTCGAGGCTGAGCGCCGCGCCAGACACCGGATGGGCGAAGGCGAGGTGCTCGGCGTGGAGGAACATCCGCGGCACCGCGAGCGCGGGGCGCACGCCGTCGTACTCCTTGTCCCCCACGACCGGGTGGCCGATGGAGGCCAGGTGCACCCGGATCTGGTGGGTTCGCCCGGTCTCCAGCCGACACTCGAGCAGCGAGAGGTCGGTCGGATCGTGGTAACGGGCGCGGGTCTCGTAGCGGGTCCGGGCGTCACGCCCGCCGGCGACGACAGCCATGCGGGTCGGGTGGCGCATCGAGCGGCCGATCGGCGCGTCGATGATGCCGCGGGCCGCCTCAGGCACGCCCCAGACCAATGTGGCGTAGCGGCGGGTCACGGTTCGCGCCGCGAGCGCCTCGGTCAGGGCGGCCCAGGCGGGTGGCGTGCGAGCCACCACCAGGAGCCCGGACGTGTCACGGTCCAGGCGGTGCACGATGCCCGGCCGCTGAGGCTCTCCGACGCCGGCCAGCTCGGGATAGCGGCTCAGGAGGCCGTTCACCAGCGTGCCGGAGGTCTGCCCGGCTCCCGGGTGGACCACCAGCCCGGGTGGCTTGTCGACCACGACCAGGTCGGCGTCCTCGTACACCACCGGCACCGGGACCGAGGGATCCGGCTCGGGTGCCGACGCCGCGGTCAACCTGCCGACGTCGACCTCGACGGTCTGACCCGTCACCACCCGCTGCTTGCCGGCGACCACCGTGGTCCCGTCCAGCGCGACCGCACCGTCGGCCACGAGCGCGGCGGCGTCGCTCCGGCTGCACTCGGCCAGGAGGCTCACCACCCGATCGACCCGCTCGCCGTCGAGGGCGGCGGGGATGACCTCGACGAGGTTCGTCACCCGGTCCGGCTCACTCGCTGACCCGCTCACGACCAGCCAGCACGGAGCCGACCACGAGGAGGGCGCCGCCCACGGTCACCGCCATGTCGGCGACATTGAAGACCGGCCACCACTGCACGTCGATGAAGTCGACCACCGATCCCCCGAGGAAGCCCTCACCGGCGCGGAAGACCCGGTCGGCCACGTTGCCGAGGGCACCGCCGATGACGAGGCCGATCCCCACTGCCGACAGCACCGAACCGGTGCGGCGCAACGACACCAGCAGCACCACGATCACCCCGAGGGCCACCACCCCGACGATCGGCCCGGCCCCGCGCGCCTGGCTGAAGGCCATGCCGCTGTTGAAAGTGAGGTTGAAGCGCAGAGAGCCCACCACGTCGATGATGCGGCCTCCGGCCAACTCGTTGACGGCCCAGCTCTTGGTGAGCTGGTCGAGCAGGAGGACCAGCGCCGCTATCCCGACGCTGAGCAGCGTGAGTGACCGCGCCGGTGCCGGCGCGGTCACCGGCGGGAGCCGAGCCCGCCGACCTTCTCCTCCACCAGCTCGGTGGCCCACGGGATGGCCTTGAGACGTTCCTTCGGGATGGGCCGGCCGGAGACCACCGAGTAGCCGTAGGAACCGTTCTTGATGCGGGCGAGCGCGGCATCGATGTCGATCACGGTCTGACGAGCCTGGGCGGACAGGGCCAGGTCCCGCTCTCGTTCGACCACCAGGCTGTCGCCCTCGCCCGACTCGTCGTCGAACTGGACGTCGCCGGGGTCGAGGTCCTCCATCAACTCGGCCGCCTCGTCCTCCAGCCGCTGCGCCTGGCCGACGAGGTTGGCCCGCTCGTCGATGAGCAGCACCCGCTGGGACTCCAGGAACGACTTGTCGAAGCTGTGCGAGGACTTGACACCCGCCTCCTTGCGCGCCGTCTTGCCCGCGGGAGCGGCCTTCTTCGTCGGCGCCTTCTTCGCCGACGACCTGCTCGGGGTCGCCTTGGTCGGGGTCGCCCTGGGGGTCGTGGCCTTGGTCGGGGTCGCCTTGGCGGCGGTGGCCTTGGTCGAGGCGGCTTTGCGCGAGGTCGCCTTGCTCGGGGCGGCCTTGGTGGAGGCGGATGCTTTCGCCCCGAGCTTGGCCGGTGCGTTCTTGACCGCATCCTTCCGTGGCGCCCCCGGCTTCTTGGGCGCGGGCCTGGTGCTGGGAGCAGGGGCCTTGGCGGCGGACTTCGAGGCCGGCGAGGCCGTTCTCGCCGGCGCGGTCGCCTTCTTGGCTGGGGTCGTCGCCATCGTGGAGGGCTCCT
>DASTFY010000350.1:0-2735 GCA_035719525.1 Acidimicrobiales bacterium | reverse complement strand
TGGACCGAGCGGCCAGTGGAGCCACCGCAGTCCTCGGGGTCCCCGTCGATGAAATCGCCGCGCGGGTAGGTGAGGTTGGCGCACCCGGCCACGTCCATGAAGTACTCGACCTGCAGGTCCACGATGACAGGCAGGACCGTGGCCTTGAGGCGCTCGATCTGTGCGGCCTTCTCGGCCTCCGATGGCAGATCGCCGCGGATCGCTCGCCAAACGGCGAGGCCCCCGACGGCGGCCACAACGAGGACGATGACGACGGCGCCGATGATGACGGCGCCGAGCCTCGAGGACCTGGGCTTCACCGGCCCCTGAACTATGAGAGCCTCCGATCGACCGAGAAATCTACGCGTCACGCGCTGCTGACAACGCCGATCACTCTGCGACGTTGATAGTGTGCCTCACCGACTTCCTGTGGTCACGATTGGAGTTGCCCCGGTTTCGTGGACACGATGGCTATGCGGCAGGTGTTGGTGAGGTGTGCTGGCGCTCGTAGGTGGCGGGGCTGGCGTAGTCCAGGGTCGAGTGGCGTCGCTGGCGGTTGTAGAAGATCTCGATGAAGTCGAATACGGCGGTCCGCAGCGTCTGGCGGGTTGGCCAGTCGTGCCGGTCGAGCAGTTCGCATTCCAGGGTGGCGAAGAAGCTCTCGGCGACGGCGTTGTCGAGCGCGTCACCGATGGTGCCCATCGAGGCGACCAGGCCGGTGTCGGTCAGGCGCCTGCCGAACCCCAGGCTGGTGTATTGGCAGCCGTGGTCGGTGTGATGTACGAGGCCTGGGGCGGGGTTGCGTTGGGTGATGGCCATGTCCAGGGCGTCCAGGACCAGTTCGGTGCGGAGATGGTCGGCCATCGACCAGCCGACGATTCGGCGGGAGAACGCGTCCAGGACCACGGCGAGGTACAGCCAGCCCTCGCCGGTGCGCTGCTGGGTGATGTCAGCGACCCACAAGCGGTCGGGAGCTGGTGGACTGAACTGGCGCGCGACCAGATCCGGGGCCGGTGTCGCGGTCGGGTTGCGGCGAGTGAGCCCGTGCCGTCGGCGGCGGTGGACGCCGACGATGCCGCCGGCGCGCATGAGCCTAGCGACACGCTTGCGGCCGACTCGGACGTCCAGCCCGAGGCGCAGCTCGGCGTGGATGCGTGGGGTGCCGTAGGTGCCACGGCTGCGGGCATGGATCTCGCGGATCTGACCGACGAGCGCCTGGTCAGCCAGTGCCCTGGGGGACGGTGGACGCGAGGCCCAGGCGTAGTAGCCGCCGCGTGCCACACCCAGCACGCGGGCCAGACGGGAGACGCCGTGGTGTGCTTTCTCCGCCTCGATCAGCCGATAGCAGCTCACCGGTGATCGGTCTCCCTGGCGAAGAAAACCGCGGCGCATTCAAGGGGTCGATGCAACAGCCGTGGCGAGCCTAGCAGCAGGCGTCTCGTACTGGAGGGTCTTGCGCGGCCTGGTGTTCAGCCGAGCAGCGACCGCGTCCAGGTCGGCCTGGCTGTGGACCGAGAGGTCTGTCTTCCTCGGGAAGTACTGACGGAGCAGTCCGTTGGTGTTCTCGTTCGTGCCGCGCTGCCAGGGGCTTCGAGGGTCACAGAAGTACACCGCGACGTCGGTGGCGACGGTGAAGCGGCGGTGGTCGGCGAGCTCCATGCCCCGGTCCCAGGTGAGGCTCGCCTGGAGCTTGGCGGGCAGGGTCTGCACCTGCGCCGTCAGGGCATCCACCACCGTCGTGGTGTCCTTGCCGTCCACCTTGACGAGCAGCACGTAACGGCTCTGGCGCTCAACGAGGGTAGCGATGTGGGTGTTGGCGGAGCCGGCGAGCAGGTCTCCCTCCCAGTGGCCGGGGACCGCGCGGTCAGAGGCCTCGGCCGGGCGCTCCCGGATGGACACGGCGTCGACGATGCCACCGCGGCCCTGTCCGCTCCTGGTCGCCTGGCGCGAGCGCCGCATGGTGCGCCGGGTCCGCAGGTGCGCGGTGAGCTCCTTGCGGAGGACGCCACGGGCCTGGACGAACAGGCTGCGGTAGATCGTCTCGGTCGACACCTGAAGATCCTGCTCGCCAGGGTAGGTCCGGGCAAGCCATCCCGAGATCTGCTCGGGCGACCACTCCTCGGCGAGCTTGCCGGCCACCAGCTCGCGGAGCCGGGGCACCGCGGCGAGCTTGCAGGGCTTGGGACGGCGGGCCCGATCCCAGGCCCGCTGCTCCGCCCGGGCCGCCCGGTACCGGTGGCGGCCGCCGTGGCGGGCGACCTCACGGCTGATGCTCGACGGCGCCCGGTGGAGCCGCCCGGCGATCCTGCGAAGCGAGGCGCCCTCGGCCAGGCCGCGGGAGATCTCCTCCCGTTCGGTGATCGTGAGCACCCGCGCTGAGCGCCGGCGCACGGCCGGCACGTACCCGCCGTTGGAGGCGACCACGCCATGGATCGAGCCCGGCTGCTTGCCCAGCGCCCGGCCGATCTCGCTGAGCGACTCCCCGGCCTTCCAGCGCGACCACAGCTCCCGCTTCTGCTCGGGGCTCAACCCCGGCCGCCCCCGCTGCGCCATCCGCCCACCTCCCGGTCGAGACCACACCATCATCGGCGTTGCATCGACCGATAGAACCCAAGGCCGCGGACTTCAGGATCTCATTCGCCCGACGTAGTTCGCGGACCTCACGCTCCAGCGTCTTGAGCCGCTGGCGCTCGTCGGTGGTCAGCCCTGGCCGCAGCCCATCATCGGTCTCGGCCCGACGGACCCACTTGCGCAGC
>DASTFY010000349.1:0-2320 GCA_035719525.1 Acidimicrobiales bacterium | reverse complement strand
GGTCCTCTTCCTCGTGGCAGCCGTGGTCATCGGCGCGATCAACAAGCTCGGCGAGGAGGGCACGGTCAACACGATCGTCTCCGGGGCGTCCGACTTCCTCGGCGCCGCGCTGGTCATCGTGGTCGCCCGCGGCATCACGGTCGTCATGAAGAACACCTACATGACCGACACCGTGCTGCACTGGATGGAGGACGCGGTCCAGGACTCGTCCGATGCCGGCTTCGGGATCCTCTCGTTCGTCGTGAACATCCCGATCGCGTTCCTGGTGCCCTCGTCCTCCGGCCACGCCGCGCTGGTGATGCCCATCCTCGCTCCGCTCGCTGACTTCGCCGAAGTCCCCCGGGCCATCGCGGTGACCGCCTATCAGTCCGCTTCGGGCTTCGTGAACTACGTCACGCCCACCTCGGCCGTGGTGATGGGCGGGCTCGTCCTGGCCAAGGTCCGGTACGACCGCTACCTGCGCTTCGTCGCCCCCTTCTTGGCGATCATGTTCGTCCTGTGCTGCATCTTCGTCGGCGTCGGCAGCGTCCTGTGAGCCGTCGATGAGGGTGGTCGCCGCCCTGGGGGGCAACGCCCTGCTGCGGCGGGGCCAGCCCATGATCATCGAGAACCAGCGGGAGAACGTGGCGACGGCCTGCGCCCAGCTGGCGCTGCTCGCGGAGGAGCACGAGCTCCTCATCTCCCACGGCAACGGCCCGCAGATCGGCCTACTCGCGCTCGAGGAGGCGGCGTACACGGAGGTCGAGGACTACCCGCTCGACGTCCTCGGTGCGGAGACCCAGGGGATGATCGGCTACCTGGTCGAGCAGGAGATGGGGAACAGGCTGCCCGAGGAGAAGCCGGTCGCCACCCTGCTCACGATGATCGAGGTCCACCTCGACGACCCGGCGTTCACCGAGCCGACGAAGCCGATCGGGCCCGTCTACTCGCCGGAGGAGGCCGAGGCGCTGGCGGCGGCGCAGGGCTGGACCTTTCGGGAGGACGGCGACGCCATGCGTCGGGTGGTCCCCTCACCCCGCCCCCACCGCATCTTCGAGATCCGCCAGATCCGCTGGATGCTCGAGCACGGCAGCGTCGTGATCTGCGCCGGCGGCGGTGGCGTCCCCACGACGTACATGCCGGACGGGCGCCTCGTCGGTGTGGAGGCGGTGATCGACAAGGACCACGCCAGCGGGCTGCTGGCCCGGGAGGTCGCGGCCGACGTCTTCGTGATGGCCACCGACGCCTCCGCCGTCTACCTCGGCTTCGGAGGCCCGGATCAGCGGGCCATCACCGCGGCCCATCCCGATGCCCTCGACGAGCACCGCCATGAGTTCGCCGCCGGCTCGATGCTGCCGAAGGTCGAGGCGGCCTGCGATTTCGCCCGGGCCGGCGAGCGGTCGGCCGCCATCGGCACCTTGGGCGACATCGAAGGGCTCGTGGCGGGTACCGCCGGCACGCGCATCTCCACCCAGGTCGACGGGCTGCTGCTCGCCGACCCCGATCCCGAATGACGAGGAGGCCATTGTGACGTTCGGTGCCCATTCCGAGGTCGGCAAGCTGAACAAGGTCATCGTTCACCGGCCGGGTCTCGAGCACTCGAGGCTCACTCCCTCCAACGCCGAGGAGCTCCTCTTCGACGACGTGCTCTGGGTCAAGCGGGCCAAAGAAGAGCACGACGCCTTCGCCGAGGTGATGCGCGATCGGGGCGTCGAGGTCTTCCTGGCCGAGACGCTGCTGACCGAGGCACTGGCCAAGCCCGAAGCCCAGACGTTTGTCGAGGAGCACGTCCTCGGCGAGCGGGAGATCGGCATCGGCGCCGCCGACCGCGCCCGGGAGTGGGTGGAGACGGCCGAACCGGCACAGGTCGCTGACTTCCTCATCGGGGGCATCACCCGTCAGGACGTGAGCCAAGACCTCGGGCTGGCGTGGCAGTCCATGGACCCGACCGAGATGCTGCTCCCGCCGCTGCCGAACTTCCTCTTCCAGCGGGACCCGTCGTGCTGGATCTTCGGTGGGGTCACGATCAACCCCATGGCCAAGCCGGCCCGCCGTCCGGAGACGGTGATCATGGAGACGATCTACCGCTTCCACCCGATGTTCCAGGCGGAGGAGTTCCCCATCTGGCTGGGCGGTGTCGAGCAGGACTGGGGCAACTGCACGGTCGAGGGTGGCGACGTGCAGCCCATCGGCAACGGGACCGTGATGATCGGCATGGGGGAGCGCACGACGCCCCAGTCCGTCCTGATCATCGCCCGCAACCTCTTCGCGGCGGGCGCCGCCACGCAGGTGCTCGCGGTCCACCTGGTCAAGTCCCGCAGCTACATGCACCTCGACACGG
>DASTFY010000348.1:0-4403 GCA_035719525.1 Acidimicrobiales bacterium | reverse complement strand
GGCACGCGGAGTGCGCGCACGCCCGGGCCGTCGAGGCCGCGGCACCGACGCTCGAGGTCACCGGCATCCGGCGCGGCGAACCGGTGAGCCTCCGCTGGATCATGATCCACATGATCGAGGAGTACGCGCGCCACAACGGCCACGCCGACCTCATCCGCGAGCTGGTCGACGGCACCGTCGGCGAGTGAGGCTCGACCTACCGCACTCCTAGTCGGTGCCGGGGCGGCGGACCGTCTCCTGGTCCGGATCGCCCTTGTAGCCGGCCGGGTAGGTGCGGGCCAGCTCCTCCGGTGTGGGCTCGTGATCGTCGTGCGCCTCGGGCGGCAGGAGCTTCACGATGTCCTTCATGATCCGCTTGGTGTCGGCATCCGCGCTGCGGTACTTCAGCTCCACCTCAGGGCCGACGCGGATGCGTATCGGCGGCGGATCCATCACGTTCCAGATCCGGGGTAGGCGCTCGGACCGGGGCCAGACCTTCTCGGTCCCCCACATCCCGATCGGGAACACCGGGGCGCGGGTCATGGCGGCGAGGCGGGCCGCCCCCCAACGACCCTTCAGCTTCGGCTCGAAGAACGCCCGGCCGCGCGGGATGGTGCCCTCGGGCATGATCGCCACCATCTGACCGGCCTCGAGCGCCTCGGCGGCGAGGCGCAGCGGCTCGTCCGAACCGCTGGTGCGCTCGACCCGGATGCCGCCGAGCGCCTTGGCGATCGTCCCCACGACCGGGGCGTCGAACACCTCCTTCTTGCCCAGGAAACGGACCGTCCGACCGGTACGGGCGAGGGCCAGGGCCATGGCGGTGGCGTCGAAGTACGAACGATGGTTGGCCACGACGATGGCAGGCCCGGCGGCCGGGATGTGCTCCGTGCCTTCGATGTCCCACCGAGCGAAGGGGAACGCCGACGGGCGGGCGAAGGCGAGCGCGAGCTGTTGGGGCTCCAGCCCGAGGATGGGCAGCTTGGGAACGCCCGGCGGCACGTCGAGGTGGAGCACCGGCCATCGTCGGGCGAGGGCCATGAGCAACAGGCGCGGATCGGGGTTGACGGCCACGGGATGGCCGACCGCCGACAGCAGCGGCGTGTCGTAGACGCTGTCCGAGTAGGCATAGCTGGCGGACATGTCGATGCCGTGCTGGTCGGCCCACTCCCGCGCCGCCTCGAGCTTCCCGTTGGCCCACACGAAGGGCCCGACGATGGAGCCGTCGTAGGTGCCGTCGGCGTTGACGCCGTAGGTGGTGGCGACCACGTCGTCGAACCCCAGGCGTAGGGCCAGGGGCTTGACCAGGTCGCGCGGGGTGGTGGTGGCCATCACCAGCTTGCGCCCGGCCGTGCGGTGCTGCTCCAGGATCGGGCCGGCGAAGGGCTGGATCATCCCGGTCAGCACGTCCGCGGCCGCCTCGGCCGCGGCCTGGACAGCCGCCTGGGACCGCCCCCGGGCCATGTTGGCGGCCTGTCGCGCCAGCATCATGCTGGGCAGGTTCTCGCCCACCCGGCTGAACAGGCCGTACACGAGCTTCTCGCCCGGGATGGTGCGGCTGATGAGGCCGGCCGACCGCATGGCCTCGGTGAACACCATGCCGCTGCCTCCCGACAGCAGGGTCCGGTCGAGGTCGAAGAACGCGGCCGCGGGAGCCTTCATGGCCGCCGACGGTAGCCGTCGAAAAGCGGGAAAGGCGCCGCTGGGGGAGCGGCGCCTCTCGACCGAGGAACCCGAAGGGCTTGGGGGAGCCCGTTGATCGGATTCCTATCGAGCGGGGTTGGGGGAACCTCGCTTCGAGTTAGTGAAAGTATGCACGATCCCATCGCATCTTTCAACCTGGAGACGGCGATGAGCCCTATCGCTTCTAGCGATAGCATTGCTGGGGATGGATCTGCGCCAGCTGGCCGCACTGGTCGCGGTGGCCGACCACGGCTCGTTCTCCGCCGCCGCACGCGCGCTGTATACCGTGCAGTCGAACGTCTCCGCGCACATCGCGCACCTCGAGCGCGAGCTCGGCGTCACCCTGGTCGACCGGGCCAAGGGGCGGCTCACATCGGAGGGAGATGTCGTCGTGGCCCGGGCCCGGCGCGTCCAACGCGAACTCGAGGATCTGTCCGCCGATGCCCGCTCGATGGGTGACGAGGTCTCGGGGGAGGCGCGCGTCGGCGTGATCGGGACGACCGCCCGCTGGCTGGTGCCGCAGCTCCTGACGGCGGTGCACGCCGCCCACCCCCGGGTGCAGGTGATCATCCTCGAGGCCAACACCACCTCGCTGGTCCCCCAGCTCGTCGCGGGACGGATCGACCTGGCCGTGGTCAACCTCCCGGTCGACGATCCTGAGATCGAGGCCACCGTCTTGTTCGAGGAGGAGCTGGTGCTCCTCGCGACGCGCGACAGCCCGCTGGCCAACCGCGACGAGGTGTCCTTCGCCGAACTCGCCCGCCACCCGCTCGTGCTGCCCCCGCACGGCACCGCCCTCCGTCACGACCTGGAGGCCGAAGCACACCGCACCGGGGTCGTACTGCAACCGATGGCCGAGATCGATGGTGTCCGGCTGATGGCGTCCCTGGCGTTCGACGGCTACTGCTCGACCGTCGTGCCCACGACGGCGGTGCCGGGGTGGCTCAAGGGCGAGTTCTCCCGCGTCCCGATCGCGGGCATGGCGCCCCGCCAGGTTGGGCTGGCTCGACGGCGCCGGGCGATGCTGAGCGCGTCGGCGCGGGCGGTGGCTGAGGTGCTGCACACGGTCATCGCCGCGAAGGGTCCGAGGCAGAAGGGCGTGCGCATACCCGCCCTCTAGTGTGCGGCTGGTGGCGCTGCGTGCGACGGAGGAGGTTGCGCTCCGCGCTGGCGCGCCTGGTGCCGTCCGAGCCGCCGTCGAATCGATCGACGGTCGCCCGGTGGTCGTGGCCCGCATGGACGCCACCGAGCGCCGCGGCGCGCTGTCCTCCACGGCCTCGGCCACGCTGGCAGAAGCCGCCCGCACGGCGAAAGACCAGCGCCTCCCCCTCGTGGCCTTCATCGCCTCGAGCGGTGCGGACGTCACCGAGGGCATGGCTGCCCTCCACGGCTGGGGGCAGGCGGCGCGGGCCATCGCCGACTGCTCGGGCGTCGTTCCCGTCATCGCCGTCCTGGACGGGCCGGCGGTGTCAGGGCCCGCGCTGCTGATCGGCCTGGCCGACTTCGTGGTGATGACCGGTCAGTCCTACGCCTACGTGTCCGGGCCGGCGATGGTGGCCGAGTTCACTGGAGTGGCGGTCGACAACGACGAGCTGGGCGGAGCCACCGCCCATGCCCGCTTCAGCGGCGCCGCCACCGTCGTGGTCCCCGACACCGCGGCCGCTGAGGTCACGGTGGCCGAGCTGCTCGGCTATCTCCCCGCGCACACCGACGAGGAGCCGCCCCGCTGGCCGACCAGTGACCCACCCGATCGACCGACGCCCGAGGCCGGTGCGGCCCTGCCGACCACGGCCGTGGGCAGCTACGACGTGCGCGACGTGATGAGCGCGATCGTCGACGACGGCCTGGTGTTCGAACTGCGGGGCCGGTGGGCGCCGAACGTGGTCACGGCCTTCGCCACGATGGACGGGCGTCCGGTGGGGATTCTGGCCAACCAGCCCTTGGCCATCGCCGGCACCCTCGACATCCCGGCATCGCAGAAGGGGGCGCGGTTCGTGGCGTTCTGCGACGCGTTCAACCTGCCGATCATCACGCTCGTCGACACCCCCGGCTTCTACCCCGGAAAGGACCTCGAGTGGCGCGGGATGATCCGCCACGGCGCGCAGCTCGTGTTCGCGTACGGGCGGGCGACCGTCGCTCGCATCTGCGTGATCCTGCGCAAGAGCTACGGGGGCGCGTACATCGTCATGGACTCCAAGCGGATGGGGAACGACATCTGCCTGGCCTGGCCGGGGGCCGAATTGGCTGTGATGGGCGCCGGCCAGGCGGCCGCCATCCTCCAGCGGCGGGCCACCGCCGAGCAGCGGGCGGCGTTCGAGGCCGACTACGCCTCGCGCCTTCTGAATCCGTACCTGGCCGCTGAGCGAGGGTACGTCGACGCGGTGATCGAGCCCGCCGAGACGCGCCGTGAGATCATCCGCTCGCTGCGCCTGCTGGCCGACAAGCGGGAGCAGCTCCCGGCCCGCAAGCACGACAACTCCCCCCTCTGACGGCCCCTGGCTCCCCGCACGGGCCCGGCTAACCTCTGGTTGAAGATCGTTCCGAGGAGGAAGCCTCTGGGTCGCGATCTCCCTGATCGCCCGCACACAACGGGGCCCGCACAACGGGAAGGGACGGAACCACGGTGCCCGACACCATCACCCTCATCGACGACCGTACCGGCAAGCAGATCACGGTGAACATCGACGACGGCGTGTTCCCGTCGTCGGCTCTCCGTGAGCTGGATCCGGACCTGCGGATGTACG
>DASTFY010000347.1:0-10496 GCA_035719525.1 Acidimicrobiales bacterium | reverse complement strand
GACGACGCCCTCGGCGCTATCGGCGAAGAAGAGCATGTAGAGGAAGACGACCGCCGAGATGACGAACAGCGCGATCCACAGCGGCGTGGGCACCACGCCCTCGGCGCCGTGAATGCGGTCGCGGCGGGCCTCCTCGCGGGTCGAGGTCTGGTCCAGCCACTTCGCGTAGGCGGCTTCCTCGGTCGCCGAGGTGGGTGCCATCCGTTCGGTGGCGCGGAAGAGGGCGACGCCCCACGGGTTGATCCGCTCGCCGGGCTCATGGTCGTCCCACTCGCCGGCGATCACATACCGGGCGTAGCACACGAGTCCGGAGGCGAGGTCGTCCCTCAGGTCGACCTGGAGGAGCTGGGCCGTCTCGATCTGCTGCGCCACCAGCAACGCCTCGGTCTCCGCTCCCACCCTGGCCGCGTCGTAGCTCTCGAAGGCCAGGAAGATCAGGAAGCCGAGCAACACCGAGAAGCCGGTGGCGAGGACGCCGAAGACACCCGCGGCGCGGTCGCCGTCGGCGAAGTAGCCGCCGTCGGGCGCTCGGCGCCGAACGGTCAGCATGGCCACGATGGACAAGGCCGCTGCCACCCCGACGACGACCGCCCCGATGAGGACGTTCATCCGAGCGTGCCCACGCGATCCACTTCCTCCCCCATGGTCTGCACCATAGGCGCAGCGCCACGCTCCCGCAGTGAGCCTCGCTACGGTCCTCGCCATGGACATGTCGATCTGGCCGTCGTTGGAACGCAGCTGGGACGAGGTGCTCGACGTCGCCCACTACGCCGAGCTCACCGGGTGGGACGGTTTCTGGTTCGCCGACCACCTCATGCCCAACACGCTCGACGACGCACCGTCTGACGGCCCGACGCTGGAGTGCTGGGCCGTCCTCGCCGCGCTCGCGGCCGCCGTACCCCGCCTGCGGCTGGGTTCCCTGGTGACGCCCACGACGATGCACCATCCCGCCGTGCTCGCCAAGCGGGCCGCCACCGTCGACCACATCAGCGGCGGGCGCCTCGTGCTCGGGATCGGCGCCGGCTGGCAGGTGAACGAGCACCGGGCCTACGGCATCGACCTTCTCCCGCTCGGCGAGCGGGTGAGCCGCTTCAGCGAGGCGCTGCAGATCCTCCGCGGCCTGCTGCTCGAGTCACGCACGACGTTCGCCGGCCGGCACCTCACCGTCATCGACGCGCCGTGCGAGCCGAAGCCACTGCAGCAACCGCTGCCCATCCTGGTCGGTGCCGCCGGGCCGAGAATGCTGCGGGCCACCGTCCGTTGGGCTGACGAGTGGAACACCTGGGGCGACCTGGACCAGGCGGCGCACCGCCATGGCCTGTTGGAGGCGGCCTGCGACGCCGTCGGCCGAGATGTAGCCACGCTGAGGCGGTCGGTGCAAGCCATGGTCTTCCTCAGCGACGACCGCGCGGGCGACGAGGGGCGTACGCCGGCGGGGCGATCGCTCGTCGGCTCGCCGGGTGAGGTGGTCGACGCGTTGGGCCGCTACGCGGAGATGGGTTTCGACGAGTTCATCGTGCCGGACTTCAACCTGGGGGCCACGCCCACCGCCCGCCGCGAGGCGTTGGAGCGCATCCGGGAGGACGTGCTCGCGCAGCTCTGACGGCCCTCACCGCCCGTCGAGGCGCCAGCGACCGGCCTGCTGGAACCCGCCCCGCCCCGCCCACTCGGCCGATCGCCAGGCGATCACGGTCGACGGGACGATCGTGATCAACGGGCCGTACTCCTCGACGGAGTAACACCAGTCGTACTTGACGTTGTACTTGTCCACGACCGCGGAATCCGCGCTCGGACCGGCGGCCCGCCCCTCGACGATCACGACGTCGGTGCCGCTGTCCAGGTGCAACGTGACGCTCGGGTCGTTCTCGATCTGCCGGACCAGGACCGGGCTGCCGATGCTGGCGAACAGCGTGCGTTCGTGCCACACCGCCCACAGCGGGCGGGGATGGGGATGGACGGGGCTGCGGGCCACCAGCCAGTACGTGCCTGCCCGTTCCAGCTCGCGCTCCACCCACGGCCAGTCCGGAGGCGGCAGGCTGCTCTCCTGCCCGTACAGGGTGAGGGGCCGCGGGTCTGGATCGGACACCGTCATCCCCCTGTCATAGCGGGTCCGGGCGGTGGCCCGGCTCGGTAGGCGGTGGCGGCCGGCTTGACCGGGCGGGCCAGCCACAGCGGCCGGCGCAGTCCGTCGGGGCCAGGTCCGGGACGAGCCTTGGCCAGCCACTCGCGGTACACCTCGGCCGAGCGGGCGGTGTCGACCACGACGTCGCCGTAGCGGTCCTGCGGATGCGCTGGTCCCACGGTCACCTGTTGCAGCCAACAGTGCATTCCCGAGACCGGGTCCGGCTGGACCGGGAACGTGAGGTTCTGGTGGACCCCGGCGTCGGACCACCAGACCCGTTGCGAGTCGGGGTCGTCGGAGGCGAAGGGGGCGACGCCTGACTGCTGGCGCAGCGACCACCGCTGCGAGGCGCCGGTGCCGCCGGCCCCGAAGGCGTGCCCGGCGGGGTCGGAGATCCCGGCCATGCCCGACGCCCAGCGCTGGCCGCCCGCCCCCTCCTCCAGCCGCCATCGGCCCATGTGGTGGGAGGCACCGACGATGCCGGGCCGGATGCCCTCGGTCCGCCAGGCCCGGATCACGAACCAGCCCAGCTGCGTCGTGATCCGGACCAGCCCGTCGACCTCGATGTCGAGTTGCTCGGCGTCGCTCGGATGGATCCACAGCGGGTGCCCATGGCTGATCTCGTTGAGCCACTTGGCGTTGCCGCCGCGGGTGTGGATCATCGTCGGCAGCCGGAACGTGGGCATGAGAATGCGCTCGCCGGCGGCGAAGTCGAGATCCTCCCAGTGGACGTGCGACGGGATCCACGTGGGCAGGGCGTACTCGGGCCAGCCCCAGTCCCGCAGCATCTCGGAGTAGAGCTCCAGCTTGCGGGAGGGAGTCGGGAAGCCGGCCCGTACGACGCCATCGATCTCGACCCCGATGGACCCGTCGCCGATGAAGGGCATGTGCCCCTCGATGGCCTCGAGGTGCTCGTGGAGGCCGGCCGTGCCCGGGACCCGGAGCACGCCGTCGTCCCCGCGGACGGCGCCGACGGCGGCGACCGTCTCGGCGCTGACTTCTTGCTCGTGGAGCTCGTGCTGGTCGCCGGGGAGGGCAAAGGCGCCATGGCGACGCATGTACTGCAACGGGGTCAGGCCCTGTTCGGCGGCCGCGGCCGGCAGCCCGGGCACGGAGTGGCTGAACAGGTGCCCGTAGTACTCGTCCACCGTGATCGGCTGACCGGGGTGGGCGGTCGACTCGAAGTGGCTGCGGATGCCGAGGACACCGTCGGGGTCGATGTGGAAGGCGAGGTCGATCCACCACTCGTTCTCCTCCCACACCTCCCCCGGGTTGACCTCCCAGGTGCGGCGCACCGTCTGACCCTGCTGCTCAGCGAAGACCTTGAACACTGGCTGCCGGAACCCGATCCACCTCCCGCTGTGGGTCTCGAAGGAGGCCACGTCGTGTCGCTCGGCCCCGACGCCCATCGGGAGCACGTAGTCGGCGAACCAGGCGGTCTCGGACCAGGACGGCGTGAGCGCCACGTGGCAGCCGACCCGCTCCTCGTCGGTCAAGGCCTCCAGCCACGAGAATCCGTCCGGGTTGGTCCAGACCGGGTTGTACACGCGGGTGAAGTAGGTGTCGAGGCGGCCCCGGCCCTCGCGCAGGAAGTGGGGGAGCAGCATCGACATCTCGTGGTGGGCGAGCGGGTACTCCGCTGGCCACGTCAGGTCGTTCCACTGGCCGTGGGGGTGCACCGGCTTGGGTGGGATGGGGATGAACTTGTTCCAGCCGTTGGGACTGGTGCCGCCGGCCGTTCCGACCGAGCCGGTGAGCACGTTGAGGAGCCACAAGCAGCGCGCCGTCTGCCATCCGCCCTCGTTGCCGGCGCCGGACGCCCGCCACGTGTGCGATGAGAAGCGGCCCAGCGCGGCGCCGATCAGCGCGCCGATCTCACGGATCTGGCGCTCGTCGATGCCGCACACGGTCGCCGCCCGCTCGGGCGTGTAGTCGGCGTACAGCTCGCGCAGCGCCGGCTCGACGGAGGCGAACTGGCACGGGAGGTCCGGTCGGGTCTCGCGCAGGAACGTGTCCCAGTTGACCCACCGCCGCACGAACTCCCGGTCCCAGGTGCCGTTCTCGAGCAGCAGCCGGGCCAGGGCCAGCAACAGCACCGGCTCCGTGCCGGGCCACGCCGGGAGCCAGTGGTCGACCATCGAGGCGGTGTTGGAGAGGCGGGGGTCGACACAGATGACCTTGGCGCCGCGCTGTTGCCCCTCGATGATCCGTTGCGCATGCGGGTTGAAGTAGTGCCCCGCCTCCAGGTGGGACGAGATGAGGAAGATGACGCGGGCGTTGGCGTGGTCGGGCGAGGGCCGGTCGAACCCCATCCAGCTCGCGTAGCCGAGCCTCGCGCCCGAGGAGCAGATGTTGGTGTGCGAGTTGTGCGCGTCCAGCCCCCAGGCGTGCAGCACGCGCTCGACGAAGCTGTCGTCGCCCGGCCGGCCGACGTGGTACATCACCTCGTGGCCACGGCCCTCCCGGATCGCCGTGCCGATGCGGCCGCCGACCTCGGCCAGCGCCTGGTCCCAGGTGATCCGCTCCCAGCCCCCCTCGCCCCGCCGGCCCGCCCGCTTCAGCGGATACAGGATCCGCTCGGGGTCGTAGACCTGGTTGATCGTCGCCGGTCCTTTGGCGCAGTTCCGGCCCCGGCTGGCCGGGTGGTACGGGTTGCCCTCGAGGCGGTCGATCCGGCCGGAGTCCTTGTCGACGTAGGCCACCAGCCCGCAACACGCCTCGCAGTTGAAGCACGTCGTAGGGATGAGCGAGTAGCGCCGGCGGGCGCGGCCTCCGTGGGCCCACGACTGCGCGTCGTACTCCTCCCAGTCGTCCCACTGGTCCATGGGCGGGTAGCTGCGCAGCACGTCACTCATGACAGCGGCACCGCCTGGCCGGCCCGCACGAAGGCATCCTCGTAGCCGAACAAGCCGATGACGGTGGCCAGGCCGGCGATGGCGGCCAGCGCCGCCGCGGCGCCGCCCGTGGGATCGTGGACCGCGGCGAGCAGCACCGCCGCGGCGACCATCGGGACGACGAGCCCGACGCCGACGCCGAGCAGCCAGAAGCGCCGCCAATATCGTCCTCGTGTCATCGCCGCCACCGCCAGCTCGACGTGCGCGCTTCCACGGGACGACAGCTCGCAGAAGGCCACGAGCGCGATCGCCACGACACCACCGAGCAGTGTCCACAGCAGCGTGGTCACGACGCTCTCGTCCAGGTCGAACAGCGGCGCCACCACCAGCAGGCTGGCCGCGCCGGCGGCGACGGCCTGGGCCAGGAGCAGGGGGAGAAGAAGCGGCGTCTGCCAGAGATCGCGACCTTCGCACTGCCCGAACAGGTAGGCCGTGTAGCCCGCGGTGCCCGCCGCCAGCACGGCGGCCGGTAGCGCCACCAGCTGGACCACCCATTCCTGGTCGAGCAGTCCGCCGAGCAGCCACAGCACCGCCACGGCGCCGTAGGCCGCCAGGACGAACGCGCCCCGCACCAGCCACGACCGCCACTGCGGACGCAGGAAGACGAGCGCGAACCGTCGCGGCTGGCGGAGGTCGGCGATGAGCAGCGCTCCCGTGAGCGCGGCGAAGGCCAGCGCCAGGACCGGTGCCGCCAGACCTACGAAGCCCCGCTCCGCGATGTCGCCGTTGAGGACGAGGAGCGCGGCGACCAGCAAGGCTCCGGCCGAGATGGCCTTCGTCACCAGGTAGGCCGAGACCTTCCCCTTCCAGGGCGCCGGGTGCTCGGTGGTGTACACCGTGCGGGCCAAATCCTGGCCTGCGTCACGCTCGTGGTCGCGCCCGGCTGCAGGCCGCGTGGGATGCCCGGGGCGGGTGTCGGCCCAGATCATCCCGTCGGGCGCGATTGCCGTCCGCAGCGGGTCCAGGGCTGCTTCGTCGGCCCCCTTGTAGAACAGCTTCGGCCGGGTGCCCTGCTCGGGGGCCCGAACCGCCGTGCCGTGCCGGGCCAGCATCACCGCGATCGGCGATGCCGGGTCGTCGAGGTCGCCGGCCCAGATCGAGCGCGTCGGGCAGACCACCACGCAGCTCGGTTCGAGCCCGGACTCGACGCGATGAGCGCAGAAGTTGCACTTGTGCGCGGTTCCGGTCTCGGGGTTGAGGTAGAGCGCGTCGTACGGGCAGGCGTTCATGCACGACTTGCAGCCGATGCAGACCGAGTCGTCGAAGTCGACGATGCCGTTGCTGAGCCGGAACAGCGCCGTGGTCGGGCAGATGGTGATGCACGGCGCGTCGTCGCAGTGGTTGCACCGCATCACGGAGTAGAAGCGGCGGACGTCCGGGAAGCTGCCCTTCTCGATGTACTTGACCCAGGTGCGATTGACCCCCAGGGGCACGTCGTGCTCCGCCTTGCAGGCGACCGTGCAAGCGTGACAGCCGATGCAGGTGTCCTGGTCGATGAGAAACCCGAGGCGGGTCACGCCGGTCGCTCGCGCATCGCCCCATCCATCCACGGCCGGGGACCGCTCGTCAAGCGCTCATACAGGCCCTTCGGCCAGCGTGACCGTCGCGTCGTGGTCTCGACCGGCGGCATCGGTCCAGAAGACCCGCACCTCGTCGCCCGGGTGGTGACCGTGGAGCGCGTCCGTGAGCCCGTCGCCCGAGTCGACCGGGTTGTCGTCGATGGCGATGATGACGTCACCGGAATGGAGCCCCGCCGCTTCGGCCGGTGTGCCGTCCAGCACCAGCGCGATGAGTGCCCCGCGGATGCTCTCGCCGCTGGCGTCGTCCACCTGGACGCCGAGGAAGCCGCGTATCCCGATCTGGATCGTGCTGCTGCCGCGGCCGGCGCTGATCTCCTCGGCGATGGCTTCGGCGGTGTCGATGGCCACCGCGTAGCTCTGCGCCTCGGCACCCGGGAAGCTCCGTCCGGCATCGGCCGCCGTGCTGATGCCGATGACCTCGCCGGACGCGTTGTACATCGGGCCTCCGGAGTCACCCGGTTCGAGGGAGGCGTCGGTCTCGATGAGGCCGTCGAGACGGGCCCGGCGGCCGCTGTCCGGATCGGTGACCGTGATGGTCTGGTCGAGCGCCGTCACCGTGCCGGTGGAAACACTCGGACTTCCGCCGGTTCCCCCGGCATTGCCGACGGCGATGACGGCATCGCCCTGGGCCACGACCGCGGAGTCCCCGAGGGTCACGGCGTCCAGGCCGGAGGCACCCTCGAGCCGGAGCAGGGCGACGTCACGCGTGGCGTCGCTCCCGAGCACCGTGGCCTGGTACGAGTCGCCGGTGGCCACGACCGTCACGGTGATGGTGGTGGCGCCGCGGATGACATGGGCGCTCGTGAGCACGGTGCCCGTCGGCGAGATGACCATGCCCGAGCCGGCGCCCCGACTGCGGTCGAAGCCCAGGTTGGTGGCGATGTCGACCACTCCGGTGGCGAGCTCGGCCGCCTCGGCCGTCGCCGCCGGCGTGGCGCTCTCGATCGCGGTGTTCCCGGCCCGCGACGACGGATCGAGGTCCCCGCGTAACAGCGCCAGCACGGGAATGACCAGCAGCGCCCCGAGCGCGGCCGCCACCAGGGCCACCAACACGCGGGGCCAGGCCGGTTTCGGGCTGGGCGGCGGCGGGGGGCTGGGCCAGGGCTGCGGATCGGGCCACTCCACGCCCATAGTCAACCCCGCTCAGGTGAGCGTTCGCTGAGAGTGAGGTGAGAAGCGGGTAAGAGCTGTCGCCAAGGTACCCCCAGGGGGTATACTGGCCAGGTGACCACGATGCCCGGCTACCACGACACCAAGGACGACCTCCTCAAGCGCCTGCGCCGTATCGAGGGCCAGGTTCGGGGCCTCCATCGCATGGTGGAGGAGGACAGCTACTGCATCGACGTCCTCACCCAGGTCTCCGCCGCCACCAAGGCGCTGCAGGGCGTGGCCGTCGGCCTGCTCGAGGAGCACATGCGGCATTGCGTGACGGATGCTGCGGCCAAGGGCGGGGACGAGGCCGATCGGCTCGTGACCGAGGCCAGCCGGGCGATCGGGCGGCTGGTGAGGAGCTGATGGGAGCCACCGGCGCCGTCCCCGTGCACAACCTCGACCTGAGCCTGAGCGGCATGACGTGCGCCTCCTGCGCGGCTCGGATCGAGAAGTCACTGAACCGGCTGGAAGGCGTCTCCGCCACGGTGAACTTCGCCACTGAGAAGGCCGCCGTCGATTACGACCCCGAGCTGGTCGCGACGGACGAACTCGTCGCGGCCGTCGAGGCACTCGGCTACGGCGCAGCCGTTCCCGAGCCCGGGGGCAGCGGGAGGGAGACGCCAGCGGTGGAAGCCGAGCCGGCCGAGCTGGTAGCGCTCCGCCAGCGGCTCGTCGTGTCGACCATCCTCACCGTGCCGGTGGTGTTGATGGCCATGTTCACCGCGCTGCAGTTCACCAACTGGCAGTGGCTGTCGCTGACCCTCGCCGCGCCCGTCGCCGTCTGGGGTGCCTGGCCTTTCCACCAAGCGGCGTGGACCAACCTGCGCCACGGCGCGGCCACCATGGACACCCTCGTCTCGCTGGGCGTCCTCGCCTCCTTCGGCTGGTCGCTGTGGGCGCTGTTCTTCGGCGACGCCGGCATGCCCGGCATGACGATGCCGTTCTCGTTCGCGCCGTCCGCGGGGGCGGCCGACGAGCACCTGTACCTCGAGGTGGCGGCCGGGGTCACGGTCCTCATCCTCACGGGCCGATACCTGGAGGCGCGCGCCAAGCGGCGGGCCGGGGAGGCCCTGCGGGCACTGCTCGAGCTCGGGGCGAAGGACGTCGCGCGGCTGGACCCTGACGGGCACGAGCAGCGCGTTCCGATCGCCCAGCTCGTCGTGGGCGATCGCTTCGTTGTCCGGCCCGGGGAGAAGATCGCCACGGATGGCGTGGTCGAGGACGGCGCGTCGGCGGTCGACCAATCGATGCTGACGGGGGAGAGCGTGCCGGTCGAGGTCGGCCCGGGCGACCGGGTCGTCGGAGCCACGGTCAACGCCGGTGGGCGCCTGGTGGTGCGGGCTACCCGGGTCGGGAGCGACACCCAGCTCGCCCAGATGGCCAGGCTGGTCGAGCGGGCGCAGGCCGGGAAGGCGCCCGTCCAGCGGCTGGCGGACCGAGTGTCGGCCGTGTTCGTCCCGATCGTTCTCGTCGTGGCGGCCGCCGTCCTCGCGTTCTGGCTGATCACCACCGGCGACGTGACCCGCGCCTTCACGGCTGCGGTGTCCGTGCTGATCATCGCCTGCCCGTGCGCGCTCGGGCTGGCCACGCCCACGGCCCTGATGGTCGGCACCGGGCGGGGCGCCCAGCTCGGCATTCTCATCAATGGCCCGGAGGTGCTGGAGTCGACCCGCCAGGTCGACACGGTCGTCCTCGACAAGACCGGGACCGTGACCACGGGCGCGATGAGCCTGCTGGGCGTCGTGACCGCCGAGGGGGTCGACCGGGCGGGGGCCCTGCGCCTCGTGGGCGCGCTCGAGGCTGCCTCGGAGCATCCGATCGCACGGGCGATCGCCGCGGGCGCGGCCGGGGCGACGTCCTCGCCGCTGCCCGCAGTCGAGGGCTTCGCCAACCGAGCGGGCTTGGGCGTCGAGGGGGTGGTGTCGGGTCGAGCCGTTGTGGCCGGACGGCCCGCCTTCCTGGCTGACTGGGGGTTGCCGCTCCCGGCCGACCTCGAGGAACGCCGCCAGGCCGAGGAAGCGCAGGGGCGCACGGTCGTGGCCGCCGGATGGGACGGGGCGGTGACGGCGTTGTTCGTCGTGGCCGACACCGCGAAGCCGACCAGCCGGGACGCCATCGACGGGTTCCGCGGGATCGGTCTCAGGCCGGTGTTGCTGACCGGCGACAACCTGGCCACCGCGATGGCGGTCGCGGGGCAGGTCGGCATCGACCCGGCCGACGTCGTGGCCGAGGTGCTCCCGGCCGGCAAGGTCGACGTCGTGTCGCGGCTCCAGGCCGAGGGGCGGGTGGTCGCGATGGTTGGCGACGGCGTGAACGACGCCGCCGCGCTGGCCCAGGCCGACCTGGGCATCGCCATGGGCACCGGTTCGGATGTCGCCATCGAGGCGAGCGACATCACGCTCGTGCGGGGTGACCTGCGTGGCGCGGTCGATGCCGTCCGCCTGTCCCGCCGGACTCTGTCGACCATCAAGGGCAACCTGTTCTGGGCCTTCGCCTACAACGTTGCCGCCATCCCTCTCGCCGCCACCGGCTACCTCAACCCGATGGTGGCCGGCGCGGCGATGGCGTTCTCGTCGGTGTTCGTCGTCACCAACAGCCTCCGCCTCCGCCGCTTCCAGCCCTCCCCGCCCGGGGTCACCGCGTCCGCCGGATCGTCAACCGGCGTTGACACCCCGTCGGCGAATCGCCGGCGAATCGCCGGGGCCGAAGTGGGAGCTGTGGACGCGCATAAGTGCGTTGAATCCCGCG
>DASTFY010000346.1:0-8114 GCA_035719525.1 Acidimicrobiales bacterium | reverse complement strand
CCGTGCCGTCGGCGCGGCGCGACGCCAGATGGTCGAAGCCGGCCCGGCTGTAGGCGAAGACCACGCGGCCATCCGGCAGGAAGTCGTAACGGGACTGGCCGAACACCCATTGCGGCACCCCGATCTCGGCGTCCATCACCACCATCGGCTCGACGGCGCCGGCTGCGGTCCAGCGGTACAGGTTCCACCAGCCCGTCCGGTCGGAGATGAACCACAGCGACCCGTCCGGATGCCAGCGGGGCTGCTGCACGGACTCGTCGTCCCCACCGGCCACCAGTCGCGCCTCGCCCTCGCCGTCGTCGTCGCGGACCATCAGGCGAGTGCCGTCCCAGGGCATGTTCGGGTGATCCCACTCGATCCAGCACAGGGCCGTGCCGTCCGGCGACCAGCGTGGGTTCGACACGAAGTCGGGCCCGCTCACGACCACCTCGGGCTCGGCCGGCCAGACCGAGCCCGCCCCCAGGTCGAACCGGACGATCTCGTTGACCACGTCGGCGGGGCCTCCGCCCGGGTGGTGGCGCTCCCGCACGCAGACCAGCGAGCGTCCATCGGGCGCCACCGCGCCGTCGGCCCACCGGTCCCCCCGGGGGACGGCAGGCTCGGGCGTGATCGCCTCCGGATCGCCGCCGGGCGCGAGGCGGTAGAGCCGCTGGTCCGCCCAGCTCACGAACCACACCATCCCGTCCCGCACCCACCACGCTCCCCCGCCGTACTCGTGCGCCGCGGTCCTCGCGTTGCCTCCCTCGGGGAGGGCCTCAGCGGTCGTTCCGTCCGAACGTCGGCACACGAGCTGGGTGCGCCCACCCTCCTCCGGGCGTTGCTCCGCCCACCACAGGTCGTCGCCGTCGGCCCGCACCTCCGACAGCCCGGCGGCGGCCCGCACGATCAGCTCCGAGGTGATCGGCGTGGACCACGAGCCGTACGGGAGGACCGTGGGACCGGCACCGGCAGGCGAGCTCACCGGCGGATCGTACCGACCACCGGCGGCCAGACGTCTGTGTCGACGGATTCCGCGCTGGGCGCGGCGAGCACCGACACAGGCGCACCGGAGGCGCCTGGCCGGCCCGAACCCGCCCACGAGCCCGAGCGGCCCGAGCTCATTCAGCCCGCAGCGCTTGGCTGGGCCGGATGCGGGCGGCCTGCCAGCTCGGCCAGATCGCCAAGAGGTTGGCCGCGAGGAGCGCGAGCGCGGCGACGGCAACGAGGGCGAGCATCGGCACCACCGGCACCGACGGGACGCCCAGGCTGCGCGCCAGCATGCCCCAGCCCCAGCGGCCGAGAATGACCCCCGCCGGCACACCGAGAACGAGGGCCGGCAGAGCGACGAACGAGGCGTGCCAGAAGATGCTCCGGCCCACTTGGCGTCGTGAGCCACCGATGGCCTTCACCACAGCGAGCTCGTGGCGGTTCGCCCGGACCGAGCTGACGAGGAGTTGCACGAACGCGGCAACGGCCATCAACGCCGTCAGCGCGGCCAGGATCCCCGGCCAGGAGCCGAGCCGGCGGAGGTTGACGATGTCGTCCTGCATCATCGGCTCGCCGATGAGCCCGGGGAATCGCTCGTGCAGCTCGGCTAGTCCGGCCTCGCGGGCTTGCGGCTCGAACCGGACCGCGAAGTCGGAGGAGTACGCCACGGGGTCGGCGGCGTGCACCCACTGGGGGGTGACGAAGGCGCCACGGCCGGGGTCGGCCTCGTAGTTGTCGTTGACCACTACCTCGCCGACCACGCGCAGCTCGTGGTCTTGGCCCAGGTACGAGAACCTAACGGTGTCACCGACGTCCACTCCCGCCGAGTCCATCGTGTCCGCGCCGAGCGAGATTTCGTTGGTGGCGGCTGGGGCGCGGCCGCGGGTGATGGTGGGCACGATGCCGGACGGCAGCCCGTCCACCGGTTCGAACGTGTACACGTAGGCTTCGGCGCCCGCGATCTCGGCCTCCACGCTGAGGACTCCGGCGGCCGCCGCCACTCCTTCGAAGCCCCGGAGCTCATCGGCCAACCATGTCGCGTTCGCCTGTCCGAGGATGCCCGTCGCGAAGGCGTCCCAGCTCACCCCGTAGCGCGCCGGATCACTGGTCAACCGGTCCAGGCTGGACCGCAAGGTCGGCGCGGCGACGATGGCGGCGACGGCGAGCGCCATCCCGGCCACGGCCGGACCGACCGCCCACCACGGTCGTCGCCGACCAGCAGGGTTCGTGAGGGCGAGGCCAAGGGCAGCATCGGGCGGGAGCCCGGGCGTCGGTGTGGTGCGAGCGGCACCTCGGCTGCGCCGTCGGTCTCCGTGGCGGGGCGACCACACGGTGGCCGGGACACCCACCAGCAGCACGAACACGACGACCGCCGCCATGCCGGCGGCCACCGCGGCGACATTCCACCCGCCAGCACGGCCGACCACTGCCGCCGCCCGCCGGGCCGTGCCGATCGGGCCCAACGGCCGGATGGCCAGCGCCACCAGCGCCGCCGAAACTGCCCCGATGACACCCGTCAGACCCCAGCGAGGAAGGGCGGAAGCGGCCAGCGACCGCCGGGTCATGCCGAGAGCCCGCAGGGGATCCGCGTCATCCAGCTCTTGGCGGGCCTGCCGGAAGAGGACCAGGCCGACCAGCACGACGGCGGCTACGCCGAGCAGAGCAGCCGCGGCCAGCGTGGCCCTCCCTTCGTAGGCGACGGCACGGTCCACGGCGTCGGTGGCGAAGCCGGTGCTCGCGTCCGCGAAGATCATATGGAGCTGGTCGGGCACCGCCCGATCGACGATCGCCTCGGCGTCGGCGCCTTCCTCCAGCCAGAGCGACAAGCCGGTGCTGTACCGCATAAGGCTCTCGGCGCCGGTGCGCTCGACCCACCCCGGCCCCAGGAACATCATGGACTCGACGACCGCGAGGCCACCGTTGGTCCGCACCTCGACCAGGCTGTCGGATGTCCGGACGACGCCCGTCACCACCACCTCGGAGGGGGGTAGCGACGGCTCGAAAACGACGGTGTCGGCTTCGGCGTCGGCCCATGACAGTCCGGCCACGTCCATCCGATCCCCCGGCGCGAGGCCGTGGACCGCCGCCAGAGCCTCGTTGATCATGACCTCGTCCGCCCGCCGCGGATCAGCGGCTCGACCGGCGAGCAGAGGAGGGTTCATCATGACCGGCACGTCGTCGTAGGTGACCCAGGCGAAGCTCGGCTGCCACCGACCATCAGCGAGCCGAAGACCCACGGGCGTGGGTGATAACCGGCCGACGGCGCGCACGCCTGACGCCTGTCGAAGCGCCTCCTGCTCCCGGGCCGGGTCATGGGTTGTGCAGGCATCCGTGGCCTCGTGCGTTCCGGGGGGGCAGAACACGACCCCGACATCGGCCTCGTCGATGGCCTCCGTATAGCGCGTGACGGCCGATGCCGTGTCCCGACCGATGGTGACCAGGCCGATCACCGCTCCACCGGCCAGCCCGGCGAAGAGACCCAGCCCTACCACTGACCGCCAACGCGCCCGCAGGAGCACACGCGCCCGCAGTCGTGTGGCCTCGATTCCGCCTTCACCGCCCACATCAGTGAGGATACCGACCCGTTGGGTGGGGCGGCAGGGCACCCGCCCCCTCGACCGGGTGATGCTGGCACCCCCCGAGGTGGCGGGACATCACCCTTGCCGTACTGTCGCTCCGATGGGTCAACTGGCGGATGTGGGCAACGGGAGCATCAGCGTGCTGGTCGCGGACGACAGCGTCATCATCCGCGAGGGCGTGCGGGCGATGCTGGCCGCCGAGGCCGACCTGGCCGTGGTCGGCTCGGCCGAGGACTACGACACCCTGGTGGCCGGCGCCGAGTCCTATGCGCCGCAGGTCATCGTCTCCGACATCCGTATGCCCCCCAACTTCCAGCAGGAGGGCATCGACGCCTGCAAGGAGATCCGCAAACGCCATCCAGGCACCGGCGTGGTGATCCTGTCCCAGTACGACGACCCGGACTACGCCATCTCGCTCCTCTCGGAGGGAGCGGCCGGCTACGCCTACCTGCTCAAGGACCGCATCGCCGAGGGCGACCAGCTGGCTCGGGCCATCCGGGAGGTGGCGACGGGGGGCTCGATGCTCGATCCGGCCATCGTGGGAGCCCTGGTCCGCCCGGTGCAGTCCGCCCCCGGGCTGTCCGAGGAGGACGAGGACCTGCTGAGCCTGGTGGCCGAGGGCAAGCCCATCAAGGCCATCGCCGCCTCCCGCGGCACCACCGCCTCGGCCGTCGCCGACGACGTGGAGCGGCTGTTCAAGACGTTGGCCCGGGGCGTCTCCGATGGCGATGATCAGGCTCTGCGCCGCCTCCGCCGCCTGCACGAGGCCATCGTCGAGCGTGAGGAGCAGGGCGAGACCCTCAGCCGTCTACTGCCCGGAGGGGTGGCCGAGCGGCTGGTCAACGGCGGCACCACCATCGGTGAGACCGAGCGTCTCGAGGTCACGGTGCTGATGTCCGACATACGTGGCTACTCGACCATCGCCGAGCGCACCGACCCGTCCGCGCTCGCCGCCCAGCTCAACCGGCACCGGGCCGAGATGAACCGGGCCATCCTGGCTGCGTGTGGCACCGTGATGCAGTACGTGGGCGACGCGGTGATGGCCGTGTTCGGCGCCCCGACACCCAGCGAGGACCATGCCGATCGCGCCCTGACCGCGGCCCTGGCGATGCACGCCGCCCAGTCGACGGTCAACGCCGAGTGGGAGCTGCAGGGGCTGCCTCCTTTCGGCCTCGGCATCGGCCTGTCCACCGGGGAAGTGGCCGCCGCCCTGCTCGGGTCGGAGGAGCGGTTGGAGTACACGGTGGTGGGTGACGCGGTGAACCTCTCGCAGCGCCTCCAGCAGCTCGGCCAGCCGGGTCAGACGGTGCTGAGCGAGAACACCTGGGAACGGCTTTCGTCCCAGCCCGACGGGGCCGAGCGGCTCGACGCGCAGCTCGTGAAAGGGCGGGACCACGCGGTTGCCCCGTATCGGATCGGCCCGGCATTCGCCGGCTCGATGACTTCCAGAGCAAAGGAGAAGGCGGATGAGTGAAGACCTGGTGGTGCGGGTGCGCGGTTCCTACCGCACGTTCGAACGAGACACCGCCCCCGTGCGAGCGCTGCGCGGCGCGGACCTCGACGTGGGCCGGGGCGAGTTCGTCGCCGTCATGGGCCCGTCGGGCTGTGGGAAGAGCACCCTGCTCAACCTGATCGCGGGACTCGACAGCCCCGACGAGGGCGAGATCGAGCTGGCGGGCCTCGACCTCACGAAGATGGACGAGAACGCGCTGGCCATCATGCGCCGTTCCCACGTCGGCATCGTCTTCCAGTTCTTCAACCTGCTGGAGGGCATGACCGTCCTCGAGAACGTCGTGATGCCGGCCCTGATCGCGGGCGTGAAGCGCAAGCCGGCCGAGTCGCGAGCGCGCGACCTGCTCGACCTCCTCGGCCTCGGCGACAAGGCCCGCCAGGCCCCCGCCACCCTGTCGGGCGGCCAGCGCCAGCGCCTGGCCATCGCCCGAGCGCTGGCCAACGAGCCGACCCTGGTCCTGGCCGACGAGCCCACGGGAGCTCTCGACAGCGAGGGCGGGGAGGAAGTGCTCGAACTCTTCCGCCGCCTGCACGCCGGAGGCCAGACCATCCTCCTCGTCACCCACGACCAGCCGGTGGCCGACGCCGCCGAGCGCATCGTCCGCATGAAGGACGGGCGGGTCGTGGACCACGGCGGCCACGAGCCGGTGCTGGACGAGAACGGCGACCCGCAGCCCGTCGGCGTGGGCATCTGAGGGCACCGAGCGTGGCGGGACTCTCGCTCTGGGTGCGGCGGGAGTGGTCCCGCCGATGGCTGGCCCTCGTGGGCCTCGCCGCGCTCATCGCCCTGGTCGGCGCAGTCACGCTGGCGCTGGTCAGCGGCGTTCGCCGGACGGCGACGGCCTTCGAGCGGTTGAAGGAGTCGACCAACTTCCCCGAGATCGGCGTCGACCTGCGCGCGGCCGAGAACCCCACGGAGGCCCAGTTCGTCACCCTGCCGACCGCTGACGAGCTGGCCAGCCAGATCACGAGCGTGGATGGGGTGCAGGGTGTGCTGACCTTGACCTACGTAGGCGCGACCGCCGATCGCGATGGCTCCTACTTCGGGGCCGCGCTGGGAGCCAGCCGAGGGGAGGCGCCGACAGACCGTGTGGTGGCCGGGCGCCTGCCGGCCGGCGATGCGCCGGACGAGATCGCCGTCAACGAGACCGCCATGGAGCTGTGGGGCGCAGAGATCGGTCAGCCGTTGACCATCCACACCCTCGGGCGGGACCAGATGCTCACCTTCATCGGCTTGGATCCGCAACCCGGTCACGGGCCCACCATCCCGATGAGGGTGGTCGGCGTGGTCCGCGGCGTCGAGGAGATCTCCGATTTGCCGGAGCCGTACTTCATGGCCGGTCCCGGGTTCGTGGACCGGTGGGCGGACGAGGTCGCCATGGTCACGGGCCACTCACTGGTCAAGGTCGACCCGGCCCGGGTCGACGCGATCGTGGATGACCTGAACGCCACGATGAGCCCCTCCTTCGAAGCCGGCCGCATGACCGACCAGGACGATTTCTCGTCCCGGGTGAACGACACCATCAGCGTCGAGGTGACGGTTCTGGCGTTGTTCGCGCTCGCCGCCGCGTTCGCCGGGCTGGTGGTCGTCGGGCAGGCCCTGGCCCGCAGCGTCGGTGGATCCGGCGCCGATCACGACAGCCTCGCGGCGCTGGGCGTCACCCCGCGCCAGGCTGCACTTGGTCTCGCCCTCACGGTCGCGCCGGCCATCGCCCTCGGTGCCCTCGGTTCGGTCGTCGTCGCCGTGGCCCTGTCCCCGCTGTTCCCGCGCGGGCTGGCTCGGGCCGCCGATCCAGACCTCGGTCTGCGGATCGATCCGTTCGTGCTGGGGCTGGGCGTCGCCGCTCTCCTCCTCGTCTTCGCCGGTCTCACGGTCCTGGTCTCGTCGAGGGCGGTTCGGCGGGGCGAGTGGCACCACATGACCACCGGCGGCGGCGGCGGCGTGGCGCGGATCGCGTCGGCCCTCCCGCCGGTGGTCGGCCTCGGCACCCGCTTCGCTCTCCAGCCCGACCGCAGACGGGTCATCGGCGGCTTGGCCGGTGTGGTCGGGGCCGCGGTGCTCGTGGCCGGGCTGGTCGGCGTGGCCACCGTCGAGCGCTCCCGCGCCACGCTGCTCAGCGATGGCCGGCTGTTCGGGGCCGATTGGGACCTGGAGCTCAACCTCGAGGATGAAGAGTTGGATCGGGACGCCGTGGTGCAGGCGCTCGTCGACGATCCCGGTACCGAGGCCGTCGGAACCCGCGCCGTGCTGATGGGCAACGATGGTGCCATCGAGGTGCGAGGCCCGGCCCGTTCGACCACGGCCGAGCCAACGGCTTTCGTGGCCCACAAGGGAGCGTTCCCGCCGATCGTCAGCGTCGGTCGTCCCCCAGGGCCCGGCGAGGTCGTGATCGGCGAGCACATCGCCCAACGCCTGGACGTGTCCATCGGCGACACGGTGGTAGCCGCCGGCTTCAGCGGCGACGTGCCGCTCAGAGTGACGGGATGGGCGGTCAACCCCGGTCACGACGATCTGGACCGCGGGTTCATGGTCGTCCCCGACACGCTCCAGCAGATGGTCCAACGAGACTGCCCCACCGACGACGACGACTTCGCCTGCCGGATCGAGGAGGAGGGCGTCGCCGTCAACCTCCGGAACGGCACGTCACCCGAGGACGTGCAACGACGGCTGGCCGACGTCGTACCGGGGTTGGTCCCGACGGCGAGACCGTCGGTGGTGGACAACCTGGCGCAGATCGGCACCAGCCCGTGGCTCCTGGCCGGCTTCCTCGTGCTGATCGGTGGCGCGGGCCTGGCCCACGCCCTGATCGTCGGCACCCGGCACCGCCGGCGCGATCTCGCGGTGGTGCGGACGCTCGGGCTCAGCCCTCGGCAGGCGCGGCAGATCATCGAGTGGCAGGCCGTCGTCATGGGCGGACTGGGGGCGACGGTGGGCGCGCTCCTCGGTCTGGTGATCGGCCGCTTCGTCTGGCAGCGCGTCGCCGAAGGGGTCGGCGCGCTGGTCCAGGTGACCCTTCCACCGGCCGTGTTGTTGATCGCGCCCGCGGCTGCGGTCCT
>DASTFY010000345.1:0-3579 GCA_035719525.1 Acidimicrobiales bacterium | reverse complement strand
GGGCAAGGTTGCCCTAGCCATCGGTGAGGACGGCACTCCCCTCGGGCTGATGGTGTAAGCGGGCAGCGCGGCGCACGCTCCGGACATGTTCAACCACATGTCCGATCACCCCGCCCGGCGGCGCACGGTCGCCGTCTTCTGCCTGCTCGTGGGCGTCGCGCTGCTGGCGACCGCCTGCGGTGACGACGGCAGGTCATCGGAGTCGGCTGAGGCCGCTCCGGCGACGGCCGCGCCCAAAGCGGCCGCCAGCGAGGCCGAGAGCGATTACTGCCGCAACGCCCTCGAGTGGCAGGTGCACGAGCTCGTCCCCTTCGACGAGAGCGACCCGGCGGCCACGGAGGAGTACTTCGGCGATTTCGTCGCGTTCGTGGACGAGGCCACTGCGTCAGCCCCCGGCGAGCTCGCAGACGGCTGGACGCTGGTCAGCGACACCGTCCACACCGTCCTGGTGCCGATCCTCGAGCGCTACGACTACGACTTCGGCCGCGCCCACGCAGAGGCGACGCCGGAGGAGGCGGCGCTGCTCACCGAGCCCCCGCCCGAGGTCGCCGCTGCCCAGGAGCACAACAAGGCCTATGAGGCGCTGGCGTGCGGTGTCGGGCAGCCGCTCGCCGCGGAGAGTGAGTCGTTCACGGGCCCGGCGGATTCCGCGTACTGCGACGCGAGTCGGGTGTTGGCGGGTGTCGTCGAGGAGGTGCAGTCCTCCAGCGCCCAGCCGGCCGACGTCGAGTCGCTCCTGACCAGTGACGACGCCATCGACGCCCTCACCAGCGGGGCGGAGGCTGCGCCGGCGGAGATCGCCGACGACGTCACCGCCGTGACTGCCTTCACGCTCGACCGGAAGCTCCCGCTCCTCGAGGAGTGGAGCTTCGATTTCCGGTCGTTCCTCCTGGAGGCCTCGCTCGAAGAACGGGCAGTGTTCTATTACAGCGATCCGTCCATCCGGGACCAGTTCGCCCGGGTCTTGGCGTACGACCAGCAGGTCTGCGGCTACGAGCCCACGGCGTGAACGACCGGCGGTCAGCCCTGCTCTCGCCGCAGCTCGTTCAATGTGATCGCTGCCCGACGGATGGCCTCGTTCGCCAGCCGGGACCTCCGGTTGGAGACGTCGTCGCCGATCCCGAACTTGGCGTAGAGGTTGACCAGGTGCTGCTTGACCGCCGCCTCGCTCACCACCAGCTCGGCGGCGACCTGCTTGACCGTGGCCGGCTCGGTGAACAGGTCCCGGTCGAGCAGCGGGCGGCACAGGACGGCGAGCACATCGTGCTCTCTCGGGGTGACTGCCGGTGGACCCTGATCGGCGGCAGTGACGGTCCGTCCCGCGTCGGAGGAGTGCCGGAACAGGAGGCGGGTGTGGCCGACCCGGATCTCATCGCCGTGGCGCAGCGCCTGGGGCGAGAAGATGCGCTCGCCGTTCACGAAGGTGCCGTTGGACGAGCCGAGGTCGGTCACGCACCACCCCGCCGGGAAGGCCTCCAGCACGGCGTGCAGCCGGCTCACGGTGGTGTCGGCGCCGACCGTGATGTCGTTGGTTTCGTCCTTGCCCACGGTCGCCCGGTGGGCGTCGAGGGTCACGACGCTTCGCCCCGACAGCGCCCACACCTCGACCGACGCCGCCCCCCCCTCGCTCATTGGGGGACAATTGTACGGAGGGGGACATGACCGAGCTGCTGCGCGAGCGCTACGAGCCGATCGAGGTCGTCGGTCAGGGTGGAGAGGGGCGCGTCCTCAAGGCGGTCGACCGCCAGCACGACCGGGTCGTGGCCCTCAAGGTCCGGACCGCGTCCGACCCCGCCGACCGGGAGGTGCTACTGACCGAGGCCCGCGTCCTGCTCGACATCCCCCCGCACCCCAACCTGCCCCTGGTCCGGGAGGACTTCTTCGAGGGCGACCGGTACGTGATCGCCATGGACTGGATCGAGGGCACCGACCTCGCGCAGCTCCTGCGGGCCCGGGGTCAGCCCGGCCTGGCCGCCTCCAGCGTGATGCACTGGCTAGCCGACGCCGCCAGCGCCCTCACCCACCTGCACACCCTCGACCCGCCGGTGGTCCACGGCGACGTGAAGCCCGCCAACCTCGTGCTCACGAAGGGCGGGCGGGTCGTGCTGGTCGACTTCGGCCTGTCCTCGTCGCCCCAGGCCCGCCACACCCGAGGCGGCACCCCGGGCTACGCCGCCCCCGAGCTTGCCGCGGGCGAGCCGCCGTCCCGTGCCACGGACGTCTACTCGCTGGCCGCCACCGCCTTCGCCCTCCTCACCGGCGGCGCCCCGACGGGCATCCGACCCTCGTGGGCCGGCATCGACCCGTCGCAGGCGGAGCTGCTGGAGGAGGCCATCCGGGAGGGTTTGGCCACTGATCCCGCTCGCCGCCCGCCCACGCCCGGCGAGCTGGTCGAGCGTCTGCGGGCGGGCTGGGAATCGACCCTGCCCACCGGCGTCCTCACCTTCTGCATCACCGACATCGAGGGGTCGACACCGCTGTGGGAGGCCCGTCCGGCCGAGATGGCGCTGGCCCTGGTCCGCCACGACCAGCTCATCGCCGAGGTCGTCGAAGCCCACGGCGGCCGGTTCCTGAAGGCGATGGGCGAGGGGGACTCGACGACCTCGGTCTTCGCCTCCCCGCAGTCCGGCGTCGACGCCATGATCGACGTCCAGCGCGCCCTCGCCGAGACCGACGGCGACGGGCTGGCGCTCAAGGTCCGGGCGGCGCTGCACACCGGCGAGGCCGAGCAGCGCGACGGCGCCTACTTCGGCACCACGCTGCACCTGACGGCCCGGGTCCGGAGCCTGGCCGACGGTGGCGAGGTCTTCCTCTCCAGCGCCACGGCGGCGCTGGTGCAGGGCACGCTGCCGCCGGACATCGAGCTGGTCGACCTCGGGCTCCACCGGCTCAAGGGCATCACCGAGCCGGAGCAGGTCTACGCCCTCTCCGCCCCGGGCGTGGTCGCCCCGCCCCCCGGCACGATCAGCCCCTACCCCGGCCTGCCCGCCTTCGAGGCCGAGGACGCCGACCGGTTCTTCGGCCGGGAGGCAGTAGTGGCCGACCTGCAGTCGCACCTGACCACCGGCGGGTTCGTGGCCATCGTGGGGGCCAGCGGGAGCGGGAAGTCGTCCGTGCTGCGAGCCGGCCTGGCCGCCCGGGCACCGGGCGCGGAGGTGATCACGCCCGGCAGCCGGCCGTCGCCGCTCGACGAGGGGGACCACCTGGTGGTGGTCGACCAGCTGGAGGAGGCCTTCACCCTCTGCGACGACCTCGACCGGCGGGAGAGGTTCCTGGAGTCGGTCGTGGACCGGCGGGGGCCGGTGGCGGTCGGGATCCGAGCCGACTTCTACGGCCGCTGTGCCGAGCATGCCCGCCTGGCCGCGGCGATGGCCGCCGATCAGGTGCTGCTCGGGCCGCTGTCGCCCGACGAGCTGCGGGAGGCGATCGTGGGACCGGCGGAGGCGTTCGGCCTCCGCGTCGACCCCGCGTTGGTCGATGTTTTGGTCGGCGAGGTGGCGGGCGAGCCCGGCGCCCTCCCCCTGCTGAGCCACGCCCTGCGATCGACGTGGGAGCGCAGGGACACCCGCACGCTCACCG
>DASTFY010000344.1:0-4065 GCA_035719525.1 Acidimicrobiales bacterium | reverse complement strand
CGAGTGTGACATCAGGTTGCCGAGTGCGACATCAGGGCTGGTCGGAGTCGGCGAGGCTGTAGGCGGAAACGTAGTGGGCGACGGCCACGTCACCCCTGACGAAGGGACGGACGATGTCGAGCGCGACCAGATCCGTCGTCGTGCGCCGGTCGTGCTGGCGCAGGTGCTCGGCCCACGACTCGACCACGAAGACCTCGAGCACCAGGTCGGGTGCGGCCAGGTCCCGGTAGAGGCCCCAGCGGCGGGCGCCGGTGCGGCGACGCTGGCGCTCGACCCGGCGCATGGTCGAGGTGAACTCGGCCATGTCGGCCTCCGGCACCTGGTAGGTGACAGACACGAGCACCGGGCCGTCGGTGGGTCGGGGGACGAGCGTGATGATCGGGTCGTCGCTCGGCGCCGGGCTGAGGTCCAGGTGCTGGAACGCGCTGACCCTCCATCGCCGGGTGGCCAGCCCGCCCACCAGCAGCGTCACCGCGGCCAGCACCTGCGCCCCGACCAGGCTGCGGCTGGCGACCAGACCCCACAGTGCGCTGCCCAGCGCCAGGCCGCCGACGGTCACGAGGCTGAACAGCCCCATGCCGCGCGCCCGCACCCAGGCCGGCAGGGCGGACTGGGCGGCGACGTTCGTCGTCGTGAACGTCAGCGTCCAGGCGCCGCCACCGAAGAACAGGCCGGCCCCCACGACCCATTGATTGGTGGCCAGGCCGTCGATCAGCAACACGACGGCGATGACGATCGTTCCGAGTTCAACCATGCGGTCCGGATTGAGCACCGCGTCGATGCGGGGGCGCAGCACGGCCGCCAGCGCCGCGCCGACACCGAAACAGGCCAGCAGGAGGCCGTACCCCCCTGACCCCAGACCGAGGCGATCTCGAGCGACCACCGGCAGCAGGCTGAGCAGTGCGCCGGCCGGCAGGACGAACGTCAGGGACCGGATCAGGACGTGGCGCAGCGCCCGGGAGTTGGCGCCGTAGCGCAGGCCGGCCCGCATGGCCCCGGCCATCGTCTCGGCCGGCAGGGTGGACACGGCTACACGGCGGCGCCAGCGCATCAAGACGGCCACCACGACGAGGAAGGACACGGCGTTCAGGAGGAACACCCAGGGCGGCCCGGCCGTAGCCACGATCACGCCGCCGACGGCCGGGCCGATGGCCCGGCCGAGGTTGAAGGTGAGGGCTCCGAGGGCCACGGCCTGGGGGAACTCGGCCCTCGGGACCAGCTCCGGCTGGATGGCCTGCCAGGCCGGCAGCGTCAGGGCGGCACCGACGCCGAGGGAGAAGGTGAGGAACAGCAGCGACCATGGCGCTATGAGGTCGGCGAAGGACAGCACCGCCAGCCACAGGGCGGTGAGCAGCATCCACGACTGGCTGACGATCAGCAGCCGACGCCGGTCGAAGATGTCCGCCAGCGCGCCGGCCGGCAGCCCGAGGAGGAACACCGGCAGCAGCGTCGCCGTCTGCACGAGGGCCACGAGGGTGGGCGAGGTGGTCAGGTCGCCCATGAGCCACGCCGCGCCCACGCTCTGCATCATCGAGCCGACGTTCGACGCGATCTGAGCCAAGAACAGCCAGAAGAAGACGCGATGGCGCAGCGGCGCCCATGCCGATGGCCGGTTCTGAGGGCTGGACGGGGCCGAGTCCGTCGTCGCCGTCACCCCGTTGAAGGTAACCCGTTCGGCGAGTCCCGTCCCTGCCGGCGGCCCCGTCGATCAGGCTCGCAGAAGCGTCCCGTCGTCGTAGCGCCGGCCGAGTACCGCCTCGACGTCGGCTCCCAGCCAGTCCAGGGCGGCGGTGTAGAGGACGCGTGGATCGACGGCGGGACGGACGTCGCCGTCCAGCAGATCGCCGAGGTCGAGCGATCCGTGGACGCCCGGGCGGACCGGGCCCAGCACGAGGGACAGCCCGCCGGCACCATGATCCGTGCCGCCGCTGCCGTTCTCCTGGACCCGCCGGCCGAACTCGCTGGTCGTGGCCACGAGCACCCGGTCGGTCATACCCGCCTGGTCCACGGCGGCGAGGAACGCGGACTGGCCGCCGGCTCGAGCACGGCGCCGGTGACCCTCTGGGCCGTCACCAGCCACGGCACCGGCCCGAGCACGACGGGGCCACTCCGCCCGGCCAGTCCCGCCTCCAGCGCAGCGCGGACCAATGCGTCGATGCGCCGCCCGCCGGCCGTGAACGCGTCGGCCAGGGGCGCGACGGCCGCTCGGTCGGAGCGGCCGAGGAGTTCGGCCGCCACCGCCCCGCTGACGAAGGGCGGCAGCGCCGGGTGGGCGGCCAGAGCGCTGACGACGCCGGCCAGGTCGTGCACCCCCTCGACACCGAGGTAGCGCTGCGGGGCGTCGTCGTGGCGGGCCGGGTCGAGGGCGACGCGGCCCTGCCGTGGCCGCAGCCGCCAGCCGGTGAGCGCAGCCGCGCCGGCCCGGACGTCGGCCTCGACGTACTGCCCGACGCCGAGGGTGAACAGCTCCATCAGCTCTCGCGCGAAGTTCTCGTTGGGGGCCCGACCGGTCGACTCCCGTCCGTCGAGGTAGATGAGCATGGCGGGATCGATGGCGACGGCTGAGAGCAGGTCCGGGAACGAGCCCAGGCCAGCGCGACGGAGGAGCCGGACCTGGTCGACCATCAGCCGGGCGATGCGAACCTTGTCCAGGGCGCTGACCAGGTGGCCGTGCCACAGCCAGGCCATGCGGTCGACGAGCGGACGAGTCGAGCCCACCATGAGGTCGAGCCACCGGTGGATGGCGTACCGGCGGGCGTCCCGGTCCTGCGGATCGAAGGACAGTCGAGCATCGTCCCAGTCGTCGTCCGCGGGCGGCTCCGGTGGCGCGAGCAGACGATCGAGCTCAGCCGCCGGACCACGGGCAGCCGCGGCATCCAGCTCCTCCGGGTGCAGGCCGAAGCCCGCTCGGCGATGGAGCCAGGCCACGGCGCGGCGACCGTCCACCGCGCCATCCTGACGCCCGGATGTGAGGGAATCGTAAGCAGCCCGTGTGCAGACCGCGAGGGGTGTCGCTAGGGCTAGGGCGCCAGCGCGGCGCGTAGAAAGGCCAGCAGCTCGGCCCGCAGGCGGCGGATGCCCGCGATGGACGGCTCCCACCCGACGGCGCGCAACGCCTCGGGCTCGGTGGCGATACCGGCCACGGCGGCGTAGGCGAGCGAGAGCACGAGGTGAGGGTCACCCGCCCTCAGCCGGCCCGCCTGCATCTCCCGGCGCAGGTAGCGCGCCGCGTCATCGACCAGCGGTTGGACCCGCCCCAGGAGTCGATCGGACTGCTCCGGATCGAGCCGGCTGAGCTCGCGCACCAGGCCGAGCAGCGCCGGCCGCCGCACGGCGGGGCGGAACACGGCCTTGACCACCGCCTCCACCCGGTCCAGGGGTGCGTCGGGGGCGGCCCGCACCGCGGCCTCGACGGCGACGGCCAACTCGTCGGCCGTGTGCTGCAGGACGGCGCCGAGCAGGTAGTCCTTGGACGGAAACCAGTACAGGACGGTCTGCTTGGCCACGCCGACGTCCGCCGCGATGTCGTCGAGCGATGTGGCCTCGAAGCCGCGGCTGCCGAACAGGTCGAGTGCGGCGTCGAGGATCCGGGCCCGCGTCGGCCGGCCCTTGGTGCTCACTCCCGGTACCCCTTTCCGTGCTCACTCTTTTCTTGCTCTCTACCAAATGGTAGACAATGGGCGTGATCGCCGAGAGCTTGGCCGGCAAGCGCATCGCCATCACCGGCTCCACCGGCTTCGTCGGGACCGCCCTCGTCGAGCGGCTCCTGCGCCAGGTGCCGGAGTGCGAGCTGGTGCTGTTGGTACGCGCCGGGCGCCGTTCCTCGGCCGAGCAGCGGGTGCAGCGGGAGATCCTCCGCAACGACGCCTTCGACCGGCTTCGGACCGCGTTCGGCCGCGAGGGCTTCGAGGAGATCGCGGCGCGCCGTGTCCGTACCATCACCGGCGACGTCGGCACTGACGGCCTGGGCCTCGACGAGACGGACCGCGCCGTGCTGGCCGGCTGCGACATCGTCATCCACTCGGCGGCCGCGGTGGCCTTCGACTCTCCCCTCGACAGTGCGGT
>DASTFY010000343.1:0-12963 GCA_035719525.1 Acidimicrobiales bacterium | reverse complement strand
TGCGCTGCCCCGAGGCGACCTACGGCTTCGAGTCCGTGTTGGTCCGGCCCGACCGGTACATCGCCGGCGTCGCGGGCCCCGAGGGATTCGCTGCGCTGCCGCTCCCGCGTTGACCACCGGGGCCCGCTGCTACCGGGTTGACCACCGGATCGGCACCCGCTTGAGGCCGTTGATGAAGTTGGAGCGGACGCGCTCGACCGGGCCGCACAGCTCGGCGTGCCCGAGTCGGGGGAGGAGCTCCTCGAGGAAGACGCGCACCTCCAACCGGGCCAGCCACTGGCCGAGGCACAGGTGGGGTCCGCCCCCGCCGAAGGTGACGTGACGGTTCGGGGACCGGCTCACGTCGAACCGCAGAGGATCGGGGAACTCGGCCTCGTCGTAGTTGGCGGACAGGGACCCGGTGACCACGCGCTCGCCGGCGGCGATCGCGACACCGGCCACCTCGGTGTCGACCGTGGCCGTCCGGCGGAAGTGGATCTGCGGGCAGGTCCAGCGCAGGATCTCCTCCACCGCCGTCGTCAGCAGCGCCGGCTCGGCCCGCAGGCGGGCCATCTCGTCCGGGTGCTCGAGCAGGGCGACCAGACCGTGGCTGAGCGAATGACGGGTGGTCTCGTTGCCGGCGATGAGCAGGAGCAGGAAGAAAGTCTCCTTCTCACGCTCGGTCAGGGGCGCACCGTCGACCGCGGCGTCAGCGAGGATCCCGATCACGTCGCCGGTCGGATGGCGGCGCCGGGCGGCGGCCAGCCGCTCGAAGTAGGCGAACACCTCCAGGCTGACGGGCGAGCGAAAGGGCAGCAGCCGGTACGACGAGGTGTCGTCGCGATCGCTGATCAGGTCGGAGTAATCCGGATCGGCGTTGTAGATGACGGCGTCGGCCCACTCGAACAGCTGCGTGGCGTCCTCGTCGGGCAGGCCGAGCACGGCGCACAGCATCCGGATGGGCAGCGCACGGGCCACGTCGTGCACCAGCTCGACTTCCGGTGAGGCGAGTGCCTCGTCGAGGACGGCGCGCACGACGGTGCGGGTGTGCTCCGCGTAGGTCTCGACGGTGGCACGGCTGAAGGCCGGGTTGACGAGCTGGCGCAGCTTGGTGTGCCGCGGCGGGTCCGTCTCCAGCATCGTCCGGCGGGCGCGGAGCGCGTCGGGGGCCAGGCACTCGAGCTCCGTGCCGCCGATCTCGGAGGAGAACGTGCGCCAGTCCTTGTGCACCGCCACCAGGTCGGCGTGGCGGGTGACGAGCCAGAAGCCGTCGTCGGGCTGTTCATCCTGCATCGCCGTCGCGTTCAGCCAGGCGACGGGTGCTTCGCGCCGGTAGCGGGCCAGCTCGTCGTGGGGAACCCGCTGCGCGTAGAGGTCATGGGAGATGACGTCCACGCCGGGGAGCGAGTCGGGCCGGCCGCGGCGCACCACGGGGAGCGTACCGATTCGTTTGGGTCCAAACTATCGCCGTGACCGCGACGCCCTCGGACCTCATCGGCGCGGCGGGCGAGCTCGGAGCGCGGTTCGAGAAGCGGGCCGAGCAGCACGACCGGGAGGCCAGCTTCCCGTTCGATGACTTCGCCGACCTGCGCGAGGCCGGTTTCCTCGCGCTCTGCATCCCAGCGCAGCAGGGCGGGCTCGGTGCCGACTTCGCCACCTACGCGCGGGTGTCTCGCGAGCTCGGCCGCCACGCACCGGCGACGGCGCTGGCTTTCAACATGCACTGCGTCACCATGCTCGTCACCGGTCAGATCGCGGACGACCTGGCGTGGACCCCGGACGAGCGCGACGCGCTCGTGGCTCGCCGGCGAGCGCTGTACGCCGGTGTGGTGGAGCAAGGGCATCTGCACGCCCAGCCCTTCAGTGAGGGCCAGGCCGCGGGCGCCCTGGCCGGCTACTCCACCACTGCGGAACCGGTGGACGGCGGCTACCTGGTCAGCGGCCGCAAGATCTTCGCCTCCCTGTCGGACGCGGCGGACGTCCACAACGTCGTCGCCGTGGCGCCCGGCGATCCCCGCATCCGGCTGTTGGGCGTCGAGAAGGGGGCAGAAGGCCTCCGCATCGAGGGCGAATGGGATCCGTTGGGGATGCGGGCGACGTCGTCGCGCACGCTCGTGATGGACCGAGTGTTCGTTCCCGTCGAGCACGAGTGGCTGCCGCCGGGCGGGTTCGACCAGGCCGCGACGCGCTGGCCCCACCTGTATCTCACCCTGTCGTTCACCTACGTCGGCCTCGCCCTCGGTGTGCTGGAGGCGACCCGCCGCTATCTGCGGGAGGCCAACCGGGGGGCGAACCCGGTGAAGCAACACGGATGGGCAGAGATGCAGTTGGCCACCGAGCGGGCCGAGGCACTGATGCTGAGGGCCGTTGACGAAGCCGGGGTGGACCCCTCGCCTGATGCGGTCCGCCGGGCCTGGGCGTCCATGGTCACCTCGATGGAGGCCGCTCCCGCTGTGGCCTCGACCGCGCTGCGCCTCTGCGGCGGCCGTGCGCTGCTCAAGCCCCAGGCCCTCGAACGCCTCTACCGCGATGCCCGCTGCGGGGCCACGATGCTGCCCTGGTCGGTCGATGTCTGCCTCGAACGCCTCGGCCGCGCCGGCCTGGTCGATGACGACGCGGAGCCGCCGGCGTGACCGGCTGGGGCTCGGCGACCGTGGAGTGGCATTGGATCGAGCGCTTCCGCGAGCAGTTCTCGGTGTGCGGTGTCCACCCGGGCGAGGCCTGCATCGTGCTGTGCGAATCGGCCAGCCGCCCTGCACTGATCGAGACCAGCCGGCTGGCCCTCGCCGCGCTCGGTGCGCACGTGGCCGTGGTCGAGCTGCCGACGCCTCCCAACCCGGGGCCGGTGCCTGTCCGCAGCACCGGCGCCTCGGTCGCGCTCAGGGGTCATCCGTCGGTGGTCGCGGCCGCGGCGGCCTCGGGCTTCGTCGTCGACTGCACGGTCGAGGGCATGCTGCACGCGCCCGAGCTCGGCGCCATCCTGGCCGGTGGGGCACGGGTGCTGATGGTGTCGAACGAGCACCCCGAGGTCTTCGAGCGTCTGCCCCATGATCCCGATCTCCGTCCTCGGGTCGAGCTGGGCGTGAAGCTGCTCGAAGCGGCCGCGGTCATGCGGATCACCTCTGATGCCGGGACCGACCTGACCGTGCGGCTCGACGGCGCCGTCCGCGCCGGCTCGTACGGCTGGACGACCGAGCCCGGCACCATTGCGCACTGGCCAGGCGGCCTGGTGCTGTGCTTCCCGGCCGCCGGGACCGTGGCCGGCCGCCTCGTGCTGGCGCCCGGCGACGTCAACCTGACGTTCAAGGAATACGTGCGCGATCCGGTCGCCCTGGTGGTCGAGGACGATCACATCGTGAACGTCGAGGGCGACGGGCTCGACGCCGAGCTCTTCCGCTCCTACCTCGGGGCCTGGGGCGATCGTGAGGCGTACGCCGTGAGCCACGTGGGGTGGGGCATGAATCCCGCCTGCCGCTGGGATGCCTTGCCGCTCTACGACAAGGGCGACGTCAACGGCACCGAGCTGCGGGCGTTCGCGGGGAACGTCCTGTACTCGACCGGCGCCAACGAGGTGGCCGGCCGGTTCACCCGTGGTCACTTCGATCTGCCGCTGCGGCGCTGCACGGTGGAGCTCGACGGCACCGCGATCGTCGCGGCCGGTCGCCTCCAACCGCCCCTGGCCTAGGAGCGCGCTAGGCCACCGTCACCTGCATCGGCAGGTGCTTGATGCCGGCGATGAAGTTCGAGCGCAGGCGCTCCTCTGGGCCGGCCGGTCGCGCGTCAGCCAGGCGCGGCAGCAGCTCCTCGAACAGGACCCTGATCTCCATTCGCGCCAGCTGCGCACCAAGGCACAGGTGCGGGCTGGAGCGACCGAAGGCGACGTGGTCGTTCGGGCTGCGGTGGATGTCGAAGCGGTACGGGTCGTCGAAGGCGTCGGCGTCGTAGTCGGCGGAGACGAACCAGACCACCACCTTGTCTCCCGCGCGGATGCGCCGCCCGCGGAGCTCGACATCGCGGGTGGCGGTGCGGCGGAAGTGCATCGTGACGGTGGCCCAGCGGAGCACCTCCTCGACCGCCCGCTCGACGAGCTCAGAGCCGGACCCGACGGCGTCGCGCAGCTCGGCCAGCTGGTCCGGGTGCTCCATGAGAGCCTTCATGCCAGCCGTCATCGTGTAGCGGGTCGTGTCGTTCCCCGCCGCGACCAGCAGGGTGAAGAAGTTGTTGAACTCGTGATCGGTCAGGTACTCGCCGTCGACCATCGGCGCCAAGAGGTCGGAGATCACGTCGTCGGTGGGGACGGCCCGACGCTTGGCCGCCTCTCGCTGCGCGTAGCGGAACAGCTCGACACCGGCCGGGCTGCGGAAGGGAAGCATGCGGAACTCGTCGGTGTCGGTCAGACCCACGGGGTGCGCGGTGAACTCGGGGTCGGTGTTGCCGAGGAGGGCGTCTCCCCGCTCGACCAACCAGGGCCCGTCCTCGTCGGGGACCCCGAGGAGTCGCCCGAGCATCCGCATCGGGAGCTGCTTGGCGACATCCTCGACGAAGTCGAGCGCACGGCTGGAGGGCACCGCGTCGTCGATGACGGTTCGGGCCAGGAGACGGATGGCGTGCTCATAGGCCTGGACCTCACGGCGGCTGAACGGCTTGGAGACCAGCCGGCGGAATCGGGTGTGCTCCGGCGGGTCCATCTCCATCATCGTGCGGCGGGCCTCGGTCTCCGCGGCCGACATCTCCTCCAGCCGGATCCCGGCGGCGGAGGAGAAGGTCCTCACGTCGCGGCTGACGGCCAGCACGTCGTCGTAGCGCGTCACCGCCCAGAAGCCGCTCCCGCCGTCGTGCTCCTTCCACCAGCTCACGGGATCCTCCCGCCGCAGGCGCTCGAAGGTGGCATGGGGGACGTCGCTGATGTAGACGTCGGGGTCGACGATGTCGGCGTCGGGAGGACCCGAGTGCGGGACGAACCTCGACATGCCGGCATGATAATCGTTTGGGGCCAAACGATCGTGGGCCGTGGCTGGGGCTAGAGTGCGCGCACTGACGTCTCGTCGACGGGGGAGCACCATGGGGAAGCGAGCGAAGGGCGCGATCATGCTGGCCACGGCGCTGTTGGTGGCCGGCTGCGGCAGCGACGACGGTGGCGGCTCGGCCGACACGACCGCGGCCACCGGGGACACCACCGCAACGACGACCGGAGCGGCTCCAGATACCGGCGGCGAAGAGGCTTCCGGCGAGGCGTGCACGGGCGAGCCCAACGACGCCGTGCTCAAGATTGGCTTCGCCGCCGACTTCTCCGAGGTCGGCGGAGCCAGCGATGTCCCGGCGTCGGAGGCGATGAAGTTCTCGGTCGACCAGATCAACGCCGACGGTGGCGCCGGTGGCTCCCAGGTCGAGCTCACGGTCAAGAACATCGACGGGGACTCCGCCCGCACCCAGCAGGCGGCCCAGGAGCTGCTGGACACCGGCGTGCACGCCATCCTCGGGCCGCCGTTCGTCAACTTCGGGCAGCCGCTGCTCACCATCACCCAGGGCGAGGTCCCGGTGATCTCCGTCGCCTCCACCGACCCCGCCATGGCCAACACCGAGGTGAACTCCTTCCTCAGCGCGTTCTCCGACCCCCGCCAGGACGGCGCCGCGGCCGAGCTCGCCTACACCGATCTGAGCAAGACGACGGCGATCACGTTCTCCTCGCCCGACGATCCCTACTTCACCAACAACCCGAAGTGGTTCAAGGAGGCCTTCGAGGAGTTGGGGGGCACGGTGACCCAGGACTTCACCTACTCGCTGGGCGACAGCGACTTCTCGAGCCAGGTGAACGAGATCGCCTCCATGGACCCCAAGCCGGAGGTCCTGTACACGGCGATGATCATGCCGCTCATCGGCACGCTTTTGGGCCAGCTCAAGGGGGCGGGCCTGGAGGACATCGTCGTGATCGGCAGCGACGCCTTCGACGCCACCAACGTGGCCGCCGCCGGAGCCGATGCCGAGGGCGTCTACTACACCACCCACGTCTTCCCGACGGAGGGAAGCGGGTTGGCGACCTTCCTCGCCGACTACGAGGCGGCCACCGGCAGCCCCATCGAGACGGTGACCTTCGGCGCCCTCGCCGACGACGCCATCAACCTCGTCGTGGAGGCGTGCAAGGCGGCGAAGTCCAACGATCCCGCCGCCATCGCGGCGGCGCTCAAGGAGATCGAGGGGTTCGAGGGCCTGACGGGCAGCATCACGTACGCCGGCACGACCGGAGCGCCGATCAAGCCCGTGACCATCGTGCAGGTCGAGGGCGGCGAGCCGACGTTCGTGAAGGAGATGGACCCCAAGGTCGTCCCCGAGCCCTGATGCTCGAGGTCGACGGGCTCTCGACCCGCTACGGCGCGATCGCCGCGCTCCGGGGTGCGGACCTCCGGGTCGGGACAGGCGAGGTGGTGGCCCTGATCGGCCCAAACGGCGCGGGCAAGACGACCCTCCTCAACACGATCGGCGGCGTACTCCGCCCGGCCGCGGGGACGGTCAGGGTGAATGGCTTGGACGTCACCCGCTCCACGCCCGAGGCCATGGTCCGCCACGGTGTGGCGCTGGTACCCGAGCACCGCCGGCTCTTCCGGGATCTGACCGTCGAGGAGAACCTGCTCCTCGGAGGGGTGGTGGTGAAGGCGGCGGATCGTCGCCGCCGGCTCGAGGAGCTGATCCACCAGTTCCCGATCCTGGGGGTCAAGCGTCATGTGCAGGCCGGGTTCCTGTCCGGCGGGGAGGGCCAGCAGCTGGCCATGGCCCGGGCGCTGATGAGCGATCCGCGGCTCCTCCTCATGGACGAGCCCGCCCTCGGCCTGGCGCCGGTGCTGGTCGACGTGCTGATGCGGCTCATCTCGGAGCTCCGCGCCGGCGGACGCACCATCCTGATCGTGGAGCAGAACGTGGCCAAGGTGTTGGAGGTGGCCGACCGCGCCTATGTGATGCGGACCGGAACGATCGTCGAGGAAGGTACCGCGGCCGACCTTCGCACCCGGACTGACCTGTTCGCGGCCTACCTCGGGGTCGCGTGAGCGCTCGTCCCGAAGTGGCGACGCCGTGACCGAGCTCGTCCAGCAGGTGGTCGACGGGCTGGGGCGGGGGAGCACCTACGCGCTGCTCGCGCTCGGCCTCGCCGTCGTGTTCGGTGTCCTCCACCTCCTCAACTTCGCTCACGGCGAGCTCATCACCATCTGCGCCTACGTGGTGTACGCGTTGTCGCTCGCTGGAGTGCCCTGGTGGCTCTTGGCGCCGGCCTGCATCGTCGTGGCGACACTCTCCTCGATGGCGATGGAGGCGGTGGCCTTCCGCCGCGTGCGCAATGCCAGCCCGTTCACGTTGCTGCTGACATCGTTCGGGGTGGCCATCCTCATCCAGGGCTTCTTCCAGATCGTGGTGTCCCCGAAGCCCCGGAAGTACGACAAACCGAGCTGGGTCTTCGACACCTGGACGATCGGTTCCATCCGGCTCGAGGTGGCCGACGTCCTCACCATCGCCGTCACCCTCGTCGTCCTGGCGATCCTCGTCTACGTCATGCGCCGGACCATGTTCGGGATCGCGCTGCGCGGTGCGGCCACGGACTTCGACGCCACCCGGATGATGGGCCTTCGCGCCAACCGGGCGGTGTCGGGCGCCTTCGCGCTCTCCGGCGCCCTGGCCGGAGTGGCGGCCGCGCTGATCCTCATGCGCCGGGGCGACGCGTCCCCGTCCATGGGCACCGACTATGTGCTCAAGGCCATCGTGGCGGCCATCATCGGTGGGCTGGGCTCGATGGCTGGCGCCGTCGTCGGTGGGCTCGTGCTCGGCCTGGCCGAGGTGGCGTTCCGGGCGTGGCTACCCGACAGCATCACCGGGCTGACCGACGGCTTCGTCTTCGGTGCCATCGCCGTGCTCCTCGTGCTCCGGCCGAACGGCATCTTCGACGTGCGTACGGCCGAGCGGGTCTGAGGCGAGGCCGGCGTGAGGATCGCGCGACCGCTCGGCGGCGCCGTCGCCCTGGCCGGCCTGGTGCTGCTCGCCGGCCAGGTCTACCTGGCCACCGGGGGCAATGACGCGCTGCTGCGAGCCGCCCTGGTCAACGTCGTGATCGTGATGGGGCTGCAGACCTTCATCGGCACCACGGGCCTGCTGTCCCTCGGCCACGTCGGCTTCGCCGCCATCGCCGGGTACACCACGTTCCTGTTGGCGGCGTCGATCCAGGCGAAGGCGATCACGCTGCCCGACGCGCCCCTCGGTCTGGCTGACGTTTCGCTGCCTCCCGGCGTGGCCCTCGTCGTGGCGGTCGCCGTGGCGGCGACGGTCGCACTCGTGATGGCAGCGGCGCTGGCCCGGGCGCCGGACATCACCGTGACCATGCTCACCGTTGCGTTCCTGTTCGTGGTCCACGCCCTGGCCACCAACTGGCCGGAGCTCACCGGCGGGACCAGCGGCCTGAACGACCCGGGCCTGCGGCTGACCTCACGGACGTGGCTCTACGTCGGGGTCGTGGTGGCCGTCGTGGCCGCCCGTCTGTTCAAGGCCAGCCGCGCCGGGCGGCTGGCGATCGCGTCGAGCGAGGACCGGTTGGCCACCTCCGCCGTGGGGGTGTCGGTGCCCTGGGTCCGCACGATCGCCCTCGTGGTGAGCGCGGCGATCGTCGGCTTCGGTGCGGGGCTCCGGGTGCTGTCGCTCGGCTCGATCAACGCCCGTGAGTACTACTTCGGCTTCACCTTCCTGACGCTCACCATGCTCATCGTGGGAGGCAAGCGCAGCGTGACCGGAGCCGCGGTCGGCGTCGCGCTGGTCACCGCGGTCAACGAGGTGGCGCTGAAGGCGGCGGCGGACAACGAGCGGCTGGGAGGGCTGCCCGACCTGCTGCTGGGGGCGGCGGTGATCGTCCTGATGGTCGCCCGGCCGCGGGGGCTGTTGGGCGACTGGGAGCTCGATCACCTCCTGCCCCGCCGCCGCCAGCCGCCCGAACCGGCTGCTGTCGCCCTCGAAAGTGCTGGGGAGGAGGCGTCCACCATCGAGGCCGAGGACGTGGCGGTCGCCTTCGGCGGGTTCAGGGCGCTGGTCGATGTGGACCTCGTCGCCCGCAGTGACGAGGTGGTCGGCCTGATCGGGCCGAACGGAGCCGGGAAGACGACGATGGTGAACGTCATCACCGGTCTCGTCGCCCCGGACGCCGGCCAGGTGCAGATCGACGGCCACGAGCTCACCGGCCGTACGCCCCACGACATCGCCCGCGCCGGGCTGGCCCGCACATTCCAGAATCTGCGGTTGTTCCCCGACCTGACGGTGCGCGAGAACGTCGACATCGCCGTGCTGAGCGCGTCACGTCATCGTGCCGATCGTCCGGCACCCGACGTCGACTTCCTCCTGCGCGCCGCGGGCCTCGCCGACCGCCAGGAGCGGCGGGCGGGTGAGCTCGACTACGGCTCCCAGCGCCGGCTGGAGCTGGTGCGGGCCGCCGCGCTGCGGCCCGCGTTCTTGATCCTGGACGAGCCGACGTCGGGCATGAGTGACGTCGAATCGGCCGTGATGATCGAGCACGTCCGGGCGACGGCGGCCGCGGTCGGAGCGGGCGTCCTCGTGATCGATCACGACCTGCACTTCATCACGAGCATCTGCGACCGCATCTATGTGCTCGACCAGGGCGAGGTGATCGCGTCCGGCCCGCCGGACGTCGTGCGCCACGACCCCAAGGTCGTCGCCGCCTACCTCGGGACCCCGACGACGTGACGACCGGGCTGATGAAAGGGCGTGGTCAGCCGGGTGCGCGGCGCGATGGTGGGGCCTCGATGTCATGCAGCGGCGGTGGTGCGGGGTGTGGGCGCGCACTGGGGGAGGTACCAGTCGCCGGTTGGGTCGGTGACGAGGTGGTGAGGGCCAAAGCGGTGCGCCAACTCATGGTGGTACCAGCACAACAGTCCCAGGTTGTCCACGGCGGTGGCCCCTCCTTGGGCCCAGGGTCGTCGATGGTGCACGTCACATGCCCATGGGGGAGCGGCGCAACCCCGGTAGCGGCAGCATCGGTCGCGGGCGATGACCGCCTTGGCGACGGCCGGCGGCACGGTGCGGGTGGCCCGGCCCACGTCCAAGGGTTCGGAGCGGCCGGTGGTGATCAGCCGGCTGATGTTGGCGTCTTCGGCCAGGCGACGGGCCTGGTCCCCGGTGATCACCGCGCCCGAGGCCAACCGAGCCGACCCGCCAGCGCGGGCCTCCAGCACCTCCAGGTCGACCAGGACCAGGACGTGGGGTCGACCCACCCGCCCGGAGGGCACCCGGTCCTGATGGTCCAAGAAGTAGCGAGCGAGACCGGCCAGGGCCCGGGCCCGGCGCTGCGGGTACGGGACCTCGACGGGTAGGCCTTGGGAATCGACCATGGTGGCCAACGCCACTTCCAACACTTCGGCGTCGACCAGGTCGAGCGTGGCTTCGACAACTGCGTGGTCCGCTCGGCGGGTGACGTGCAGGGCCGGGTCCACCGGAGCCGCGATGGCGCCGTGGGTCAGCCGGGCCTGCTCCACCGCCGCGGCCACGCGTTCGACGGGGGCGTCTACGGCCATGGCCACCAAGGCTTCCTGGGCGGCCTCCGGCAGGGCGGCGGCACGGACCAGTTCGGTGGCTTTGGCCCGCGAGACGACCCCGGTGGCGAGGGCCTCGGCCACGACCGGGGTGTGGGCGAGCCGTTGGGCCAGGTCCACCTCCTTGCGGGCGCTGCCTGTGCGGTCCCCGCACAGCCCGGCTATCCACGTAGCGGCATCCCGGGCACCGTGGGCCCGGTGCAGGCCACGGGACTCCACGGCGGCCACCACCCGCAACCACACCGCGTCGCAGCGGGTGCGGAAGGTCGCCAGCTCGGCGACCCCTTCGGCCAGGCTGTGGTCGTCGCAGCCGTCGATCAACCCGTCGACCCGGCCCAGAAGGGTCGTCAGGTGGTCGAGCTCCGCCAGCACGATCACGACGTTAGCAAACGTATGTTCGAGAGTCAAGACTTAGCGCGCAGATGTACGACAAGTTCCGGCTGGCGGTGTGATCGGCGCTGACCGAACAGCTCAGCGTCGCCGAACAAGGGGGATCTCATGTACGAAACGAAGGTGCTACCGGCCTCACGGGACGCGATCGCTCCGGACGGCTCGGACGTTCGGCTGCTCCTGTCCTTGCGCGACGGCGGCGCGGCCCACTTCGAGCTCGCGGCCGGAGCTGCGTCTGTCGCCGTACGCCACCGCACCGTCGAGGAGATCTGGTATTTCGTCGGCGGCGAAGGCCAGATGTGGCGCAGCGCCACTGCCGACATCGACGAGCCCGTGACCGAGGTGCGGTCGGGTACGTGCATCTCGATCCCCGCCGGCACCCACTTCCAGTTCCGATCCACCGGCTCCCCACCGCTGCAAGCCATCGGCGTGACCATGCCGCCGTGGCCGGGTGACGGCGAAGCCATTCGCAGCCAAGGTCCCTGGGAGCCCACGGTCGCGCCGGGCCCCGGCCTGGCCGAGGAGCCCTGATAGGACGGCGTCGGTGGTCCCGGTGTGCTGCGGACCGAGCGGCGGTCGTCACCTGGGGGGCATGAAATCACTTCGGACGTCGCCTCACTGGATTCACCTGATTTGCGTGATGCCGCGTTGTCGTGATTCGGTCGAGAATGTGTGGTGCACGATTCCACCGCGAGGTCGGTAGTCGGACGCCAACGAGAATGGGCCGTTGTTCGACGGCCGACGTCGACGAGGAGGACACACTGATGACCATCGGACCGATTCAAGCGTTCGTGATCGGCTTTCCGGACAACGACCTGTTCGAGGGTCGGATAGCGGAAGAGCTGGCTCGTCTCAGCGATGTCGGACAGATCAGGATCATCGACGCCGTCTTCGTGATGCGCGAAGACGACGGCGAGGACACCGTCTCGGTGCTGAGCATCTCGGATCTCGACGACGCCCAACGCGCGGAGCTCCGCGCCACGGTCGGCGCCCTGGTCGGGCTTGGTGTTGCCGGCGTCGAGGGTGCTCAGGCCGGTTTCGCTCTCGGGGACTCGGTCGATGCCGATGCGCCCCACGCCGCCGAGCTGGTGGCGGCGGACCTGCTCGACGCACTGCCCTCGGGCAGCTCGGCGCTCGTGCTGGCCATCGAGCACCTGTGGGCGGTGCCGCTGCGTGATGCCGTCCGTGACGCCGGAGGCCTCGTCATCGCGCACCGTTCGCTCACCATGGAGGACCTGGTCGCATTCGGGATGGCCGTCCGCGGGGAGGCCGAGCTCGAGGCTGAAGTGGCCGCGGACGAGGCGGAGGCCGACAACTCGGAATGAGCGAAGGGCGTTGTTGGCTGGGTCGCCGATCGTGCCGAACCGAAGGGCAACCTCTCCTCGACGACGAAGGCGTGCGAGGGCGGCCCTGCTGACCGCCCATGGTAAAGAGGTGCGGCAGGTCTGAGCTCTGGAGGTGTTCGATGAAGCGCAGCGGCAAGTCATCACGTGTCGTTCGACGGGTCGTCGCCGGTGTGGCGATTGTTGTCCTGGTGGCGTCGTGCGGTAGCGACGACGGCTCGTCGTCGACGGCGGCTACGAGCGTGCCGTCCGATGACGTCTGTGAAGATCGGGAGGCGCTGCGCTCATCAGTGGATGACCTAGAGGGCATCGACCTTCGCGCCGAAGGGGCAGAAGGCGTCACGGATGCGGTCACAGCCGTGAAGGACGATCTGACCGCGTTGCGGGATTCAGCGGGTGACGAGCTGCGGCCGGAGGTCCAGGCCGTTCAGGACGCCGTGGACGAGTTGGAGACGGCGGTCGGCAACCTCGGCTCCGGCGGCGCGGCAGATGCCGTCACCGCCGCGTCGGACCTGGTGAGCACCGCGGGAACGTTGCTGGACTCGCTGGACACCACGTGTAACTAGCGGACGGAAACTCCGCGCCCTCGATCAGCAGCGACTCGGATGGCGTGGAACCGCGGCGTCGTGCGCGCCGCGGTTCAGCCCGGCGAAAGGCCGTAGCGCTGCGCAAGGAGCTGG
>DASTFY010000342.1:0-5174 GCA_035719525.1 Acidimicrobiales bacterium | reverse complement strand
CGGCCCTTCGGTTCTCCTCGCGCCGTCTGTGCCTTTCGGGCTCGTCGGCCCTCCGGTTCTCCTCGCGCCGTCTGTGTCTTTCGGGCTCGTCGGCCCTCCGGTTCTCCTCGCGCCGTCAGGCATGGAGCTTGGCGTGGACGGCCTCGGCGACGCGGTCGGGGAGCCAGGCCAGAGCTTTCAGCTCGTCCAAGCTGGCCTTGCGGACACCGGCCACCCCACCCAGCTCCTTGAGCAGCCTCTTCTGGCGGGTGGCCCCCAACCCGGGAATGCCATCGAGCGCGCTGGTGGTCATCCGCTTGCCGCGAAGGTCACGGTGGAAGGTGTTGGCGAACCGGTGGGCCTCGTCCCGGAGGCGTTGCAGCATGAACAGGGCCTCGGACTGACGGGGCACGTTCACCGGGTCGGCGCGGCCGGGGACATACACCTCCTCGAACCGCTTGGCCAGCGAGGCCACCGGGATCTCGGCATCGAGCCCCAGGTCCCGCACCACCCGCTCGGCCACGGCCAGCTGCCCCTTGCCGCCGTCGACCATGAGGAGCTGCGGCGGGTACGAGAACCGGCCCGGTCGTTCGCCCCGCTCCCCCACGGGACGGTCCCGCTCCGCCAGGTAGGCCGTCAGCCGGCGGGTCAGCACCTCTTCCATGGCGGCGTAGTCGTCGTTGCCCTCGACGCCCTTCACCTTGAAGCGCCGGTAATCGCTCTTCTTCGGCAGCCCGTCCTCCATCACCACCATCGAGCCCACGTAGTCGGTGCCCTGGAGGTGCGCCATGTCGTAGCACTCGATGCGCAGGGGCGCCTCGGGCAGCCCCAGCAGATCCTGCAGCTCGTTGATGGCCCGAGCCCGGCTGTTGTGGTCGCTGGCCCGGCGGAGGCGGTGGCGGGTGAACTCCTCCTGGGCATTGCGGGTGACGGTGTCGAGCAGGGCCCGCTTGTCGCCCCGCTGCGGAACCCGCACCTCGACCCGTGACCGGCGCTGGATCGCCAGCCATTCCTCGTACACGTCGCGGGCCTCGGGCTCGAAGGGCAGGAGCACCTGCTTGGGCACGCCGAGAGCCGGCTCGTCGCCGTACATCTCCTCCAAGATGCGTGCGGTGAGGCCGTGGTCATCGACGTCCTCGACCTTGTCGAGGATGAAGCCCTTGCGTCCCACGACCCGGCCCCGCCGTACGTAGAACACCTGCACGGCGGCTTCGAGATCGTCCTGGGCGATGCCGATCACGTCCAGGTCCTCGTTGCGCTCGGCCACCATCTGCTGCTTGGCGATGGCCTTCTGGACCGCGCTCAGGCGGTCCCGTACCCGCGCCGCCCGCTCGTACTCCTGCTCGTCGGCCGCGGCCCGCATCTCCCGGTTGAGGCGCTTGACGATGGCGTCGGTGTCGCCATCGAGGAAGTCGATGAGCTCCTGGACCAACCGGTCGTACTCCTCCCGGCCCACCTCGGCCACGCACGGCCCGGAGCACTTCTCGATGTGGAACAGCAGGCACGGCCGGCCCAGGCGGTGGTGCTGGTGGTACTTGCTGGGCGAGCAGGTGCGGATCGGGAAGCTGCGCAGGAGGAGGTCGAGGGTGTCCCTGATGGCGTAGGCGTGCGCGTAGGGGCCGAAGTAGCGGACGCCCTTGCGTTTGCGCCCTCGCACCACCATCGCCCGCGGCCACTCCTCGTCCAGTGTGATGGCGAGGAACGGGTAGCTCTTGTCATCCCGCAGCCGGATGTTGAAGCGGGGCCGGTGCAGCTTGATGAGGCTGAACTCGAGCATGATCGCCTCGACGTCGTTGCGGACCTGCATCCACTCGACGCTCGCCGCGCTGGCCACCATCTGGGCCGTCCGCGGATGGAGCCCGATGGGGTCCTGGAAGTAGCTGCCCACCCGTTGGCGCAGGCTGGCCGCCTTGCCGACGTAGATCACCCGCCCCTCGGCGTCCTTGAACTGATAGGAGCCGGGGGCGTCGGGGATGGTCCCGGTGGGCGGACGCTGCACCACGGTTTCGGAGGCTACGGCGGGCCGGGCCGGCAGGGCTGCGCCGTATGCTTTTCTCGATGGTCCGCCTGCAGCCCGCCCTGCCCGAGTCCTACACCGCGGCAACGCTGGACGCGCTGGCCGCTCGCATCGGCGCGGCCAAGGACGCCCTCGGTGAGCGGCTGTACATCCTCGGCCACCACTACCAGCGGGACGAGGTCATGCGCTGGGCCGACGCCCGGGGCGACTCGTTCCGGCTGTCGGTGCTGGCCCAGGACCGTCCCCAGGCCGACTACATCGTCTTCTGCGGCGTGCACTTCATGGCCGAGTCGGCCGACATCCTCACCCGCCCGGATCAGCAGGTGATCCTGCCCGACCTCAACGCCGGGTGCTCGATGGCCGACCTGGCCGACATCGACTCCGTCGAGGAGGCGTGGGAGGTCCTCGAGAACGTGGTCGACATCGACTCCGTGGTGCCGATCACGTACATGAACTCGTCCGCGGCGTTGAAGGCGTTCGTGGGCCGCAACGGCGGGGCGGTGTGCACGTCGACGAACGCCCGGGCGGTGCTGGAGTGGGCCTTCCGTCCGCAGGCTTCTGGTGGGGCCGGGGGCTCGCAGGTCCTGTTCTTCCCTGACCAGCACCTGGGCCGCAACACGGGTGTCGCCATGGGCTACTCGCTGGACGCCATGCGGGTCTGGAACCCCAGGCTGGACACGGGCGGACTGACCGAGGCCGAGCTCAAGGGTTCGACGTTCCTGTTGTGGAAGGGCCACTGTTCGGTGCACCAGCGGTTCCAGCCGACGCATGTGGCGGACTTCCGTGCCTCCCATCCGGACGGCATCGTCGTGGTGCATCCCGAGTGCGCCCACGAGGTCTGCGCCCTCGCCGACCAGGTCGGCTCGACCGACTTCATCATCCGGGCCGTCCAGCAGGCCCCGAGCCGATCGGTGATCGGCGTGGGCACGGAGATCCACCTGGTCAACCGGCTCAACGACGAGACGCCGGACAAGACCATCGTGTCGCTGGACCCACTGATCTGCCCCTGCTCGACCATGTTCCGGATCGACGCCCCCCACCTGTGCTGGGTGCTGGAGAACCTGGTCGAGGGTCGGGTCGTGAACCGCATCGTGGTCGACGATGACACCGCGCAGTGGGCCCGGGTCGCCCTCGACCGCATGCTCGCCATCACCTGAGCCCGACCTGACCGCCGCCGCCCTCGCGCGGTTGTTGCATCGGCAAGTGTTCGGCTCAGGTCGCGTTATGCGCGGCGAGAGCCGAACGCCTCGGAACCGTTCGGCTCTGGTGACGGTCACGGCAACTCGGTGCCGGAGGCTCAGCGCGAGAGCACGCGGCCGAGGAACTGGCCGGTGAAGCTCTCCTCGACGGTGGACACGTGCTCGGGCGAGCCCTCGGCCACGATGGTGCCGCCGCCCGAGCCGCCGTACGGGCCGAGGTCGACGATCCAGTCGGCGGTCTTGATCACGTCCAGGTTGTGCTCGATCACCAGCACGGTGTTGCCCTGGTCGACCAGGCGGGACAGCACCGTGAGCAGCCGTCGCACGTCCTCGAAGTGCAGCCCGGTGGTGGGCTCGTCCAGCAGGTAGATGGTGTGACCCGTCGAGCGCTTGGCCAGCTCGCTCGAGAGCTTGACCCGCTGCGCCTCCCCCCCGGACAGCGTGGGCGCGGGCTGACCGAGGCGCACATAGCCGAGCCCGACATCGACGATGGTCTGCATGTGGCGGGCGATCACCGGTTGGTTGGCGAAGAAGGTCAACGCCTCCTCGCAGGGCAGGTCGAGCACCTCGGCGATGTTCTTGCCCTTGAACGTGATGTCGAGCGTGTCCCGGTTGTAGCGGGCGCCCTTGCACACCTCGCACGGCACGTACACGTCGGGCAGGAAGTGCATCTCGATCTTGATGGTGCCATCGCCGGAGCAGGCCTCGCAGCGGCCGCCCGACACGTTGAAGCTGAACCGACCCGGCAGGTAGCCGCGGATCTTGGCCTCGGCCGTCTGGGCGAACAGCTTGCGCACGTGGTCGAACACACCGGTGTAGGTGGCCGGGTTGGACCGGGGCGTGCGCCCGATGGGCGACTGGTCCATGTCGATCACCTTGTCCAGGTAGCCGATGCCCTCGACCGTCTTGTGCCGGCCGGGCGCCTGCTTGGACTTGTAGATCTTCTGCATCAGGGACGGCAGCAGGATGTCCCGGACCAGCGTCGACTTCCCCGATCCCGACACCCCGGTCACGGTGATGAACGTGCCCAGCGGCAGATGGACGTCGATGTCCTGGAGGTTGTGCTCCCGGGCGCCCCGGATGACCAACCAGTCCTCTCCTGGCGAGCGCCGCTTCGTCGGGACAGGGATGCTGCGCTTGCCGGAGAGGTACTGGCCGGTGATCGACCCCTTCTGCTTGAGGATGCCGGGCACCTCGCCGGCGTAGATGACGGCCCCGCCGTGCTCGCCGGCGCCGGGCCCGATGTCGACGATCCAGTCGGCCTCCCTGATCGTCTCCTCGTCGTGCTCGACCACGAGGACCGTGTTGCCGAGGTCCCGGAGGCGGTGCAGCGTGTCGATGAGGCGGCGGTTGTCGCGCTGGTGCAGGCCTATGGACGGCTCGTCCAGCACGTACAGCACGCCGACCAGGCCCGAGCCGATCTGCGAGGCCAGCCGGATGCGCTGCGCCTCGCCACCGGCCAGCGTGCCCGCCGACCGGGACAGGGTGAGATAGTCCAGCCCCACGTCGAGCAGGAAGCTCATGCGGGCGTTGATCTCCTTGATCACCCGTTCGGCGATCATCCGCTCCCGCTCGGTGAGCTCCAGCCCGGCCAGGAACGCCGCCGACTCCCCGATGGACAGGTCGCAGATCGAGGAGATGCTGCGCCCGCCGACCGTGACGGCCAGTGACGACGGCTTCAGGCGGGCGCCGTCACAAGCCGGGCAGGGGACCTCGCGCATGTAGGTCTCGACCTGTTCTCTGCTCCATTCGCTCTCAGAGTCGGCGTGGCGTCGCTGCAGAAACGGGATCACGCCCTCGTAGCCGGTCGAGTACTGGCGGCTGCGGCCGTAACGGTTCTTGTACTTGACCGTGACCTGACCCTTGGCCCCGTAGAGCAGCACGTTCTGTTGCGCCTTGGTGAGCTTCCCCCACGGCTTGGCCATGTCGATGTCGTGGGCGTCGGCCACCGCCTCCAGCATCCGGCTGAAGTACTGGGT